>JAFWJY010000145.1 GCA_017514525.1 Solobacterium sp.
AATACGCCTTGATTACACCTTCTGCTTCTCCATCCAGTTCCCGGATGCGGTATTCCGTGAAGTCTTTCTGACGATCCTTCGATGCCGGATTACGCTTCATCTGGTTCTTACCATAGTACTTGATAAAGAAATGCGGCAAGTCATTGAAGGTCCAGCGGTCTTTCGGCAGATACGACCAGTACAGCTTGTTCATCTCTTCCAAAGCAGCCTGCTTTGTTTCGGCATCGATCGCATAGTAGAAAAGACCCCTGTTCATCATGTCAGTCGGCAGTCTGGACTCAATAATCGTCAGGCACTGCTGGTAGAATTTCTTCTTCATGCCCCACTTTACAAGCTCCAGCTCATCCAGGTCATCCCCTTCCAGCAGCTTTCCATAATCCATGCGGATTGTATCTTCCAGAATACGGAAGATGTTGCTTTCAACTTCTGCAAGTTCTTCCATTGGGGTTTCATTAAAGACTCGCTTGAGCAGTTTGATGCCGCTGACAAGATCACTGATGTTGCAGAGAGAAAGACCTTCATCTACTCTGCGCATTGCATACAGCAGCATGTCGACATGCTCATTCTGGATGTTGCGGCCATCCCAGTATGCCTGTACTTCATCTACTTTTCCATAGCGGATGAATGCGTTCATGCCGGACACCAGATTGTTGATGTCATAACGCTTCATTTCTTTATTGTCGATGACACCGGCAAACTGGCCCGGACGAATCCGGCTGGTAATGATTTCCTTGATTTGGATGTGATTGTTCACATCGTTGCTGAGCATGGACAATACCGCAAGGATCGTATAGCCTTCGGAAGAATCCAGACCCTGCATGTCCATATACAGTTCAATCACATCTGCTTCAAGTTCATTGATCGAATGAACGATCTGAACAACATTCTCAGCAGCCGCATAGCGTTCACTGTTTCCTTTGCCGGTAGGGATAAAGCAGACACGAATATCCGCATTGTCTTCCCGCACCGTCAGCTTCATATTGTCAGAAAGCTGTGTATAAATATAGCGTTCCAGCCATAAATATTCCTCACTGGTAAGAGATGGTATCATCTCTTTCAGTTTGTCGAACAGACTGTTGTCCTGTGCAACCAGATGAAAGACCATATCCGGGCGGTAATTGCAGTTTTGTGACAGGTAATTGCAGTATTCCTGATACTTTTTCAGGATTTCCTGTCTGCGTTCCGGATCAATTCTCTCCAGAACATCAATCGATTCTACGTCCAGACGATCAAGAAACTGTGCAATCCGGTATTGGAAGAAGCCATATTCCGAGAGATCACTTGTATCAGCTGCATCGTAGTCGCTGTAATCCCGCAGTTCCATACGGTTATACGCTTCACCAGACCTGCAGACATCAGCTCCGCCAAGCACGATGATTTCATCGATATCCACCTGGGAGAGCATATACTTCGTTCCGGCTTCCGCCACACTGAGGCCATCACAATAGCGATAACCACTGTTCGTCATATAGGAAAAATAATTGTGTGTTTTTCTGTTGCCCTGTTCAGACAATGATGTCAGCAATAGTTTTTTTACAACTGTCATATGTTGATCTCCCATTCGTTACAGTTTTCGGTTCTGCCATTTGCCGGAAATAAACCTTCCACCAAACAGCAGCCATTGAACCGCCTGTGATATCAGAATACTTAACCAGACGCCCGAAAGTCCAATCTTTAGCACAAACAGAAAGAACCATAGCAGGATCGGCTGTACAATTGTTACACCGACTGTTGATCCAACCAGCGTATAGCGGATATCCCCAGCCGCACGCAGGGTGCCGTTGAAGATAATCTTGGAAACCTGTATCGGCATGATGACCGCGAAGAAGTAGGAAATAATGACGCCATACCCCAGCATCTCCGGATCATTAGGATAGTATGCATTAAAGATCTGCTTGTGCAGCAACAGCATCAGCACAGAGATGATGATAGAAATAATGAAGCCGAACTTCTGTTCCGTCCATGCGTATTTCTTGGCCTTCTCATAATCATTTTCACCAATACTGCGGCCAACCAGCGCAATCGCTGCTGCCTGCAGGCCATCACCAAAGGCGAATCCAATATTCATGAAGTTCATTCCAACAAGATGTGCCGCATACGGAGCAGTTCCGATGCGCGCTGTCATCGCTCCCGTCAGCATCATTCCTGCTCTCGTCAGCAGGTTTTCCCCCAGGAATGTTCCGGTGACCGGTGCCAGTTCTTTGATGTATTTCCGATCCGCACGAATCTTTTCTTTCTGAATCAGCGGAATCTGAATAAAGCTGCGCTTCAGGAAGATGGAGCGGACACTCATAATGCATGCCACAACGGTTCCAAGCACGGTTGCGATTGCCGCACCGGTTACGCCAAGTGCCGGGAATCCGAAGTGTCCCTGAATCAGCAGATAGTTGAGAACGACATTGACCAGATTGGATACGATGTTGGTTGTCATCGCAATCTTGGTGTTGCCGGAACCGCGCTGCGCCGCATTGATATACAGAGACAGCTGCTGGAAGATACTGAAGCCCATGATAATGCGGAAGTACAATACGGAAAGTTCAATCGTCTCCGCATTGGCACCGCATAGCCGCATGAACGGTTCCGCGGACGCTACGCACAGAATACTCAGCAGAATGGACAATCCTGTCACAAAATACAAACCTGTCAGGAAGAGGCCATTGGCATCATTCTGTTTCTTCTCGCCCACTCTGCGTGCAATCAGGGAAGAGATTGCGACATTGGTTGCGAAGAAGACTGTAAACACAAAGTATTTTGGCTGGTTGGTAACACCGATTGCCGCAACAGATGCTTTTCCAAGTCCCGCAACCATGTAGGTATCCACCATACCGGCAAGCGCAACCAATACGCTTTCTACAACTGAAGGCCACGCAATATCAAACGTTTCTTTTCGGATCGTTGGATTCGATTTTAAAGCTTCAGACATATCTTGACTCATATTAAACCTCTGATAAAAACATAACTATTATATGCGAATAATTCTTTCCTCCCTGCCCAAATCCATTCAAAAAAGCAGATTCCTCGTTTTTCCTTTCCAAATCTGCCACAATAGCCTCAGTTATGGACTACGCAGTACTGACAAACGAATATGATTCTGCCCTGGCTTCCCTGATCCGGGAAAATCTGAAGGCGCATCATCTGGATATCCCCGGCACGGTATATTTCGATGCCGGCCTCGATCATCTCAGTGACTTCTATAACAATCCGGGGCGGGCATACTATGTTCTGCTTCACAACAATGCTGTAGTGGGCGGAATTGGGCTGGCGGAATTTGACGGCGACTGCTGTGAACTGCAGAAGCTGTATCTCAGTGATTCCGTCAAAGGAAAGGGCCTGGGCTATCAGATGATTTCCTTCCTGGAGGATAAGGCCAGATCTCTTGGTTACAGACAGATTTATCTGGAAACGCATGACAATCTGCAGGCGGCCATCCACATTTATCAAAAATCCGGCTATCAGGAAATACCACGACCGGACAGTGTTGTACACAGCACAATGAACCGTTTCTTCCTGAAACAGCTATAACAAAAATGAGAGGTTTTTACGCCTCTCATTCTTTCATTTCATTGTAAGCTGCTGTTACTTCCGGCTGGAACGGGATCCCATGATCCGCAGAACATACAGGAAGATGTTGATGAAATCAAGATACAGCTGGAATGCGCCGTAAATCGCAAGATTTGCGCCCATCTGGCCATAGCCGCCCTGTGTTCCATAATAGTAGCCCTTGATCTTCTGCATATCCCATGCCGTCAGGAACAGGAAGAGAATCACACCAATGTAGCTGATGAGCAGGCCATCACGTAGAGCCGGCACAAACAGGGATACGATTGTCGCAAGCACCAGCGCAATCAGTCCGCCAATCATAAGACCGCTGAACTTGGTGAGGTCAACATTGGTTGTATGACCGATAATTGCACAGCAGAAGAACATGACAGAAGCGAATGCAAATGCCATGAACATCGTTGTGATGCCAAAGCTCAGGCCAAGTACGGAGAATGTTACACCAGTCAGCGCCGCATATCCGTAGAACAGTGCAGTCGCAGTGCTTGTCTGCATTGTCATGATTCTGGAAGACAGAAACATGCAGATGCCGAACTGGGCTACCATCGCAACAATCATCAGAATGGAGAATGCATTCCCCAGCATGCCGCCGTTTATCAGCGCAAACATTCCTGCAAAGGCAACCGCCGCAGTAATGAGAACCGCAATTCCCATCTTCACAAATACACCTGTGATATAACTCTTTAATCCACTGGCTTCATTTACAACTTCTGTAGTATTGAATTCACTCATAATTTCCAATACCTCCTTAATACATAATCATTATGATTGTTTCTGACCGGCAGTCAATACATTTACCCTGCCGGATCGTCATTTCGCCGAAAGTGTAAAACTCACTTCCGCACTTGTATTTACGGTCATTTGATCTGCTTTCCACACCACTGGCACACAGTCTGTTCCGGGTCATTGGGGCCTGTGCAGTATGGACAGGTGCCAGGTGCAGATTTTACTGGTTCCGGTGCTGTTTCAATTGGATCCGGCATGACCAGCTCAATTGGCTTCTCTGGATTTGCCGTCTGTTCCGGCACTTCCAGTTTAATTGGCTCACTGGCTGCCGCTGACGGAGTTTCTGCCGGCGCTGCTTCTGGAGCCGGTGCAGGATTCAGCCAATTTGCCACAGTCGCCAGTACATCCGGTGTACATGCTTTATACATCGCATACTGTGATTCTCCTGCAGTCGTCAGCACATGAATCCAGAGCTGTTCCATTCCTTCCTTGCGGACAATATGCGAGTCGACCGAACGGATCATATTCTTCGGTAAAGCACGAATCTTATTGTCATGCCGCAACAGAATCCATTCTTTTCCAAGGTAGACATTTTTTTCTTTGCTCAGAGACTGTAAGTTATCCTGGTCAAATGGAATTGCGGCATTCTTTTCATCTGCGACAACCTGCCTGCGAAACTTACCGGAAGCACGTTTTCCCGCAATGAGACCGACAATCACAAATACAATTAACGCCAGCACGCCATAGCCAACATACAGGGAGATTACATAATAGGACAGGCCCAGGCCGATTCCCATTGCGCTGATCAGCGCCGCTACCACTGCACCGCAGCCGATCCAGAAGAACAGTCGGTTCTTAAAGATAAAGGAACGAACTTGTTTGGTATTCACTTGTTTCATAATGACTTCTCCTTCCAGGCCAGAATCTCTGCTTCTGCCCGCTTGCGATCTTCCGGATCATTGCTCACAAACCAATGTACCGGCATCTGATGATTCAGCCAGGTATACTGCCGCTTTGCGTAGTTCCTGCTGTGCTTCTGAATTTCTGCTTTGACTTCCTCCAGTGAACAGGATCCATTTAGGTACGGTTCAAATTCACGGTAGCCAATCCCCTTCATTCCAGGATCCGCAAATGTATAACCCTGACGGATTAACGTTCGTACCTCTTCCTCAAGGCCATCCGCAAACATCTTTTCTACGCGCTGGTTAATACGCTCGTACAGTACTTCTCGTTCCATCGTACAGCCTGCGATATAAAAATCATAGACTGGTTCATGTTTCTGGGCAGCCTCTGTTTCACTTTTGGTTCTGCCTGTCCGCCGCAGAATCGACAATGCACGCAGAACGCGCTGCCGGTTATTGGGATGAATCTTTTCCGCACTGACGGGGTCTTCTTTCAGCAGCTGTGCATAGAGCGCTTCATTGGACCACCCATCCCAGGATTCTTCTTCCGCCGGCGTTTCCTCTGGAGAAAACGTATAGTCATACAGGCAGGCCTTCAGATACAGACCTGTACCTCCGGCTATGACCGGCATATCAATCTGCTCAATCAGCTCCCGTGCCATCTTCTGAAAATCAGAGACACTGTATGGTTCCCGAATATCACGAATATCCAGAAGATGATGCGGAATGCCGCCCATCTCTTCCGGTTTGATCTTTCCAGATCCGATATCCATTCCCCGATAGACCTGAATACTGTCACCGCTGATGATTTCACCGCCAAGCTTCTGTGCCATGGATACCGCAAAGTCACTTTTTCCGGATGCGGTGGGCCCCGCAATGACCAGCACCTGTTTCATCGCAGAAACTCCTTTGCGAGTTCCTTCTCAGAGAGAATGACGAAGGTAGGACGCCCGTGCGGACAATGGTATGGATTTTCACACTCATCCAGCTGACGCACCACTTCATCCATCTCCGCTTTTGTTAGCGCACGGTTGAAGCGAATGCTGTGATGACAGGCCATTGTAGCAATCTTCTTTTTCTCCATCTTTGCATAGGTGGATTTCCGGTCACTTCTGAAGTTATCCAATACATCCTGCAGGAATGGTTCTTCTTCCAGATCTTTCATCCAGGAAGGAATACTGCGAACCAGCAGCGTGTCATGCCCGAATGCTTCAAATGAAATATGAAGATCCTGTACTGCCTCATTCAGCTCATCCACTCTGCGCACGAGATCATCCCCTGCCGGAAGCGTAATTGGAACCAGACAGTCCAGCATAATGGGATTTACATTCAATGCCGCTCGATACTGTTCATAGTGAACCCGTTCCTGCGCCGCATGCTGATCTATGACAGCCAGCCCTTCCTCACAGGCACAGAGAATAAACTTCTCATGCAGCTGACCAATTACCGTCATCTGCGGCAGATGCTGCTTACGCGGTGCGATATCATCTTCCCGTTGTGCAATTGTTTCAATTGGTGTCTGTTCCTGTAATGCTTCACGCCGCGCTGTTACAGCAGGTTCCTGCGGAACCGGACTTTGTGCTGCCTGTGGCATCTTAATCACTGTTTCCGTATAGTCGACCGGCTTCGACACGGTTTGCTCAGCAGAAGGAGTTGTTGCAGACTGCTGCACATATGGACGTACAAAGGATGTATTGGTATCCAGTGGAATTTGCTCATAAACCCGTTCCTGACGGACCGGATGAATATTCGGTGCCAGCATCGTATTTTTCAACGCGTCACGAACATTATCCCTTAACAGATATTCCAACTGATTTTCTTTGGATATACGTACTTCCCATTTGGATGGATGGACATTTACATCCAGCAGATGCGGATCCATTTTGATATTCAAAACACATAATGGTTTTCTTCCCTTTACGATGAAATCTTCATACCCATCCAATACCGCCTGATACAACCGGTATGTTTTTACCATCCTGCCATTGAGAAAGATATGCATGAAGTTCCTGGAAGCTCTGGTAATCGAGGGTTTTACAAGATAGCCGTCAACCTGATAATCAAAGTCAGAAAAAGATACCGGAACTGCCTGTTCTGCTGCTTCTCTTCCCCAGCACTGATAAATTACTTCCTGCAGGTTACCGTTTCCGCTTGTGCGGAATGCCTCTTTGCCAGATGAAATAAATACAAAGGCAATCTCCGGATGGCTCATCGCAAACTTCATGATGACATCCTGAATCAATGAGTTCTCATATGCACCGCTGCGCAGATGTTTCAGACGTGCCGGGGTCCGGTAAAACAGATTCTCAACTGTAATTTCTGTGCCTCTGTTGCACGGCCACGCCGAAACAGAAACCGTTTTGCCATATTCAATGACAACCCGTGTCGTATCATTGCCATCACTGGTTGTAAGTGTCAGTTTTGATACAGAGGCAATGGATGGCAGTGCTTCGCCACGGAAGCCAAGTGTACCGATATCCCAGAGATCTTCCGAGGTGCGGATCTTGGAAGTCGCATGACGAAGAAATGCGTTTACCGCATCCGTACTGTCCATGCCGCATCCGTCGTCAGATACCGACAGTTTTGAGATTCCGCCTTCTTCAACAGACACCGTAATGCGTTTTGAACCGGCATCAATCGCGTTTTCCACGAGCTCTTTGACAACGCCCTGCGGACGTTCGACCACCTCGCCGGCCGCAATCATATTTGCGGTCTGTTCATCCAGCTGCTGTATTCTTCCCATATGCATCAAGTATAGCATTAACAGCGTTTAACCTCTCTGTGTCACACCACAGGGAATCGGGATTTCATGCGAAATCATACTGAATACATTAACAGTATGATGTAATATCGTTTTGGTTAATGGACTGGAGGCAATGATATGTTTCGTGAACTGGTACGTAAAAAACAGCAGATCTCTCAGGAGGAATGCATACAGATCCTTAAGAATGAAAAACGCGGCGTTCTCTCCGTACACGGTGATGATGACTATCCGTACGGGATGCCGCTGAATCATTACTATTGTGAAGAAGACGGCAAACTATATTTTCACAGCGGAATGACGGGGCATAAAATTGATTCACTTCGTCAGAACAGTAAAGTCTCTTATTGCGTTTATGATGAGGGATACCGCAAGGAAGGTGAGTGGGCATTAAATATCCGCAGTGTGATTCTGTTCGGTCGAATCGAATTCCTTGAAGATCGTGAGAAGATCTATGAAATCTCCCGGAAACTGAGCTACAAGTTTACGGATGATACTGCCTATATTGAACGTGAGATCGAACACTCCGGACCGCGAACACTGATGTTTGCGCTGACAATTGAACACATGACCGGGAAACTGGTCAATGAAGCCTGATCAGATGGTAATCAGAACCGATCAGAAACAGGATGCGGAGATGTAATTGACTCCCTTGTCCGCAAGACAGGAAATGCTTAGTCTGAACGCCTTCTTATGTGAGTTGGCGTTGTTTTGTTCTTCAGGCGGATAATACAGCCGGAATCCATCATGCGGAAGTTCGAAGGAAATATAAATCCGATCTGTATCAGGATTGCAGAGACCGCTCAGAACATACTTCGTTTCGAATTCAGATAGTTTCATTGGCTCGTTTACGAAGACCGCATTGTCGTAACGAATCGAACGGAGATCTTTGCAGCCGGGATGAAACGTGATGGATCGTACCGTAAACTCCCCATACGCATTGAGTACATCCTGCCAGGAGCTTCCAGTTCGAATCCCACGGTTTGTAATCATATGGTCAAGACTGCTCATAGCAGGATGAAACAGTGCGTGAAGATTCTGAACGGGCTTTCCGGAAACTTCATCAACCAGAATATAATCCACCGGGGAAAGATATCCTTCCATAGTGCGGTTTTCCAGAAATAAAGTACTTTCTCCCCGTGAAACAGCGCCGAAGAAGAAGGCGCACAGACTGATCAAACAGATCAAAATGGCAGGAAGTATTCCTGAAAGCGGAAAAACCAGCTGAAGAGATTCGGGATTTCTGGGTGCCGGTTCGGGCTTGCGTGCTGTCATATCAATATTGTAACGTAAACCCGAAGTAGTACCCCGCCCTCTTATAAGGTGTAAGGGCAGGATGCTATAACCAAAGGTGAAGGGTTTGAAGAGATTCTGCCCGCAAGAGGAGAACAGATGAATAACACGAATCAACCGGAAAATACAAAACTGCTGGAAGAAGTAAACCCTGTTTTTACAACTGCACAGGTATGTCTTCTGGTGATGGCAGAAGCCGGAGATCCCGATGCGAACCAGCTTGGTTCCATGCTTGGCTTTGATCGCGGGATTTCGATGGTTGATAAAGATGAACTGACGGAAATGGAGAAGTTTCAGAAAATGAAGGCAATCCCCGGGTTCATGACCACGATTGAAGCTCGTTTTACCGCCTCCTCGAATCTGTTTCTTCACAGCGGGCTCCGGAATATTCTGGATCTGCCCTGCGGCTACACGCCACGCGGCCTGCAGTTTGCTCGTCGTGGAATTCCGTATTACGGGTTTGACCTTCCGGCGGTGATTCAGGTTATGGACGGTGCCTGCCACAGGCTGTATCAGGGAAATACACCAATGTGTTATCACAAAGCAGATGCGACTAATTATGAATCACTTCGCAGTGCGTTAGATGGGGTCAGCGGGGAACTGTTTATTACTACCGAAGGACTTCTGATGTATCTGACACAGTCGGAGCTCGAAGTAGTTTTCCGCAATATTTACCGGCTGCTGGAAGAATTCGGAGGGATCTGGGTGACAACCGACAATTCGATTGTTTCGGCACAGCAGAGCGTAATGCAGGCGATCAGCGAAGAAAAAGAGATTCCTTCCCTCGAACTGAAAAAGCCTACACCCGAGAATGTATTCTTTGATCCGCAACAGGCGGAACAGTTTGTCGCAAAGATGGGTTTCTCACTGGAAAAAATCCCGGTATATGAGTATCTTCCTGACCATCTTCATACGCTAGCGGACTATTCCATAAATGTTCAAAACAAGGCCAAAGAGGCATTTCGCAATATATATTTCTGGATCATGCGGGCAGAAGAAGGCGCTGCTGCAGAATATACAGATGCACAGAATACGTTCCGCATGCATATAAGCCGGCAGGGACAGACGCTGTATCTTACTCTGCAGGGAAGAGTCGATACGCTTACTGCGCCGGAACTGTTGTCGTTATATCGGAACGAGAATGAAAAACATGCATGCCGGTTTGTAGAGATTGACTTGCGGGATCTTGACTATATTTCTTCAGCGGGATTAAGAGTTCTGCTGATCATGGTAAAAGACCGTCCGAAAAACGGAACTGTAACAGTGACGCATCTGAAGCCTCAAGTCCGATCCGTGTTAGAAACGTCTGGATTTATTCAGCTGTTTTCTATCAAAGATGATCTGCAGTAACAGACCGGAGGTAATCCTGTCTGCTGCCCAGACTCCTCCGGAGTAATACGGTTTCTATTCATCTTGGTAACCGCATCCACAAAAGTTATATAACCTTCACTAAAACAGCCATGTTAATTCATGGCCGTTTTGTTATTTGTACTCAGGAAAACTTTTATGGTTTTCTTCTGTGCCTTCCATGCCTCCGGCATCATCTCAAACG
>JAFWJY010000146.1 GCA_017514525.1 Solobacterium sp.
TCTTCTGAAGACGCTGTTATGGGCGGTGCTCTTCTTTATTCTGCTGCCGCTAGTTATTTATTATCTGGCCTATCTTCCCGCTCCGTTTTCCCGCAGCGGTCATTCCATCAATGCGGTAGTTGATCAGACGCTTTACATGTATCGCTATCATATCAACCTGGAGGCGACACACCCTTATCAGAGCACCTGGAAACAATGGCTCATTGATGAGCGGCCGATCTGGTACTACGGACGCATGGACCAGCATGGCATCTATCATACGATTGCCTGCTTCACAAATCCCGTCATCTCGCTGGCCGGGCTGCTTGCCCTTCCGGTTACCGTATATCGTCTGATCCGCAGACGCTCCTTCACGGCATTCATTATTCTGGTCGGCTTCTGCACGGCTTTAGCACCCTGGATGCTGGTGGATCGCTGTGTCTTTGCCTACCACTTCTATCCATCCAGTGTATTTCTGATCCTTGCGATTGTATGTGCATTTGAAACACTGTCCGCAACACTGCCGAAGCCGGACTGGTGGCGGAATGGATTTGCGATACTGGCAGCTGCGGTATTTGTAATCTATCTGCCGGTTCTGACCGGGTTTGGAACACGCCTTGATTACGTACACCTTCTGGAGCTGATTCCCTCATGGTATTTCGGGTAAAACATTCAAAACTGCCTCTGCTGTTTGGCGTACTGCTGCTTACGGTACTGTTTGGATTCCCCTATCTGTCCCGTGATTTCCTCGGCCTTGAGCACGATACGCTGTTTCATCTGTCGCGAATCGAAGGGCTGGCGGAATCCATCAGCCGCTGCGACTTTTTTCCTGCGCTTTACCCGTATAAAAACAATGGCTTTGGTTATGCCAGTCCCCTGTTTTATAACGATCTGTTTCTGATTCCTTCCGCCCTGCTGTATCTCTGTCAGGTACCGTTATCCATCTGTTACATCCTGCAGGTGATAGTCCTCACCTTCTGCAGCGCATGGGCAATGGCTTCGCTCTGTTATCGCATCACGGACAGTGTTCCTGCCGCACTGGTGAGTGCTGCCGCATTTACCTTTTCCAATTACCGGATTACAGATGTTTATGTACGCGGTGCATTAGGTGAAGTCACCGCGATGCTCTTTCTGATTCTGCTGGTGGAAGCTGTGTATGTACTGTTTGAAGAACAGAATAAAAACGGATGGTTTCTGCTCTGGCTCAGTATCAGCGGGCTGTTATGCTCTCATAATCTCACCGCCCTCATGGGGATTATCGTATTCCTGCTGTACTGGATCTGCTTAGCGCCCCGCTGTTCCAAATCCATTCATCGATCCTGTCTCAAGGCGCTTGTGCTTTCGTTTCTTTCAACTGCCTGGTTTACGATTCCCATGCTGGAACAGCTGCACAGCCAGCAGTTTCTTTTAAACTACTATGCCAGTTCCTCCGATCTTGCGGATTCGGCGCTTTCCCTTTCCCGCTATCTTGCCAACAAAACGGTATTCGGTTATGCCTCCAATCAGCTGCCCGAACACCTGCAGATGACGCTCAATCCCGGTTATTTTCTGATGCTGTCACCACTGCTGTGGTTTGCGCTCCCGAAAAACAGCCGTTCCTCTGCGGTTTTGAAGCTGACGCTGCTTGTCGGAGTTGTATCCTGCCTGCTGCCAAGCCAGCTGCTTCCATGGGACAGGCTGCAGTTTTTACGGGTGCTCCAGTTTCCCTGGCGATTTTTAAATCTGGCGATCGTATTTCTTGCCATCCCGGCTTCCTATGCCATCGCAAAGCTGTTTTCAAAGCACAACTGGGTTATGGTCGGATTGCTGGTGATTCTGCTTGGCGAAGGATTCTGGCATGTGCTGCCAGCCCGGGGCAGAGACTTTGGCATCACGTCTTCCACTGCCTATGAAGATCTGCTTTCCGGAGAACTGATCGATCCGTATTATTCTGCGTCCTATGTCAGAGTAGAACTTGCCGGTGGAGAATACCTTCCGATCAACTCCCCTGATTTCCGTACCTATACCCCTTCCATCAAAGATACGGATGGAAAGGACCTGTTCATTCCTTACGTCAAAGACGGACTGCGCTTTGACTTTACGGTAGACAATGTACCGGAAGGAACTGCGGTGGTTCTTCCGCTTACGTGGTACAAGGGGTATCGCGCTTATGACAGTGACGGAGCGGTTGCGATACAGGCATCAAAAGAGTCTCTGGTGGAGGTTGTCTGCGACCATACCGGTACGTATACCGTTGTTTTTGAAGCCACGCTGCTGCGGCGCATCTGCGGATGGATTTCCCTTTTTGCCCTGTCTGCAGTGCTTTTCTGCAGGCATTTCCTGCATGTCAGAGAGAAATAAGTAGAAAAAAAGGCCCTTTTTGTGTCCTTTACGTCTATAATATTTAAAAACATGAGTAATTCTGAGACAAACGTAAAGCCGGATTTTGAACAGGTTTATCTGGAAAACTATTCTTATGTTTACAACTATGTTTTTATGCGCCTTCTTCATCGGGAGAATACAGAAGACATTGTCAGTGCTGTTTTCACCAAGGCAATGACTCATTACGACAGCTATGACAGTAAGCTTTCCAGTGTGCGGACCTGGCTTTGTAATATTGCCCGCAATTCCGTTACAGACTTCTTTCGCCTGAAAGCGAATCAGCCTCATGTGGATATAGATGACATCATTGAACCCAGTGTGGAGGGAGAGTTTGATCTGTTGCAGGATGACATCAACCGGCAGCTGTACCAGATTCTTTCCTATCTGACCAATAGTGAACGTGATTTCCTTGCGCTTCGCTATCAATCCGGCCTCTCAAATGAAGAGATCGGAAAGATTTTCGGCATTCAGCCGAAAGCTGTATCGGAACGCTATCGCAGATTGTTGAAAAAATGCCGTGAGATTGCGATTACGCATAGAATTAAGGAGGATTCAGAATGAGCGAACCAAACGAAAACAAGCAATTATTTCGTGATAAGAGTCTGGCGCAGTTCACCTCGCCGGAGCAGTTAAATGACTATATTCAGGTGATTCGTCCCAGTTTGATTCTGATTCTGGTCGCAATCATTTCCCTTCTGATCGGTGTCATTATCTGGGGTTATCTTGGATCCATTGATTCCGAAGAAAGCGTCACCTGCCACGTCGACAACAACCTGATCAATGCCTACCTGCCTGCACAGGATGCCAGCGAACTGACTACCGGCAGCCTCATCCGCATCGGTGAGAAGGAATATCATATCTCCAGTATTTCAACTGCCGCAAAAGCCAGCATGATTCTTGATGAACAGGAACTTGCGGCGCATAATCTCTCCGCAGACGAGCTTGTTGTTGCGCTGGTTGCTGAAACAGATCTTCCGGATGGCGTATATGAGGCCAGAGTCATCATGAAGCGGATCCGGCCAATTGATCTGATATTGAATTAAGGGTGCGTATGGCTTCTGTAAAGAATATCAAACAACCGGTTACCGGAAAAAAGGTAGCCAAGGTACCTGTCATCATGCAGCTGGAAGCACTGGAATGCGGTGCTGCCTGCCTCACCATGGTGCTCGCCTACTACGAAAAATGGATTCCTTTGGAACAGGTCCGTAAAGACTGCGGTGTATCGCGTGACGGATCCAACGCCAAGAATATTTTAATTGCAGCCCGCTCCTATGGTCTTACAGCAGCAGGCTACCGTTTTGAGGTAGAGTCAATCCGTTCGGAAGGATCATTCCCCTGCATTATTCACTGGAACTTCAACCATTTTGTTGTACTGAATGGATTCAAGCGTGATAAAGCGATTATCAATGATCCGGCCAGAGGCACGGTTCAGGTTTCGATGGAGGAATTTGACAAATCCTTTACCGGTATTGCGCTTTGTTTTGAGCCTGGCGAAAACTTTGTGCCGGAAGGCAAGCCCGCCAGTACGCTTTCTTATGTCAAGAGCCGCCTCAAGAACACACAAGCGGCCATTGTATTCGTTGTCCTGACAACCATCATCGCGTCTCTGATGGATTTCATTCAGCCGGGATTCAGCCGCATCTTCGTTGACTATCTGCTGCGCGGAAGAAATCTTTCCTGGGCAAGACCGTTTATTACCATTCTGGCCGGCTTCTCTGCCCTGCAGATCCTGGTCACCTGGCTTTCCACAATTTACAGTCTGAAGATCAACGGAAAAATGGACGCTGTTGGTACAACCACTTATATGTGGAAGGTTCTGCGGCTGCCGATTGACTTTTTCTCACAGCGCATGGCTGGTGATATCCAGTCCCGTATGTCCAGCAATGGATCGATTGCGTCGAACCTTGTACAGACACTTGGACCGCTGGTGCTGAATACGTTCATGATGTTCGTGTATCTGTTCATCATGCTGCGGTACAGCGTACTTCTGACTGCGATCGGTCTGCTTTCCATCATCATCAATATTTTCCTGGCCCGGATCATCTCCGAGAAGCGTGTCAACCTCTCCCGCATTTCCATGCGTGATCAGGGCAAGCTCTCCGGTACGACCGTCGCCGGCATTGAGATGATTGAAACCATCAAAGCGACCGGTGCTGAAAACGGCTTCTTCCAGAGATGGAGCGGCTATCAGGCCAGTGTAAACCGTACCAATATGCAGTATGCCAAACTGAACAGCTATCTTGGCATGATTCCAGCGCTTACCCGTACGATACTGAACAATATCATCACGATTGTCGGTGTATATCTTGTCATCAAGGGGGAATTCACACCGGGTGCCATCATGGCCTTCCAGGGATTCCTCTCCCGCTTTGAGGCTCCGGCGCAGTCACTGATTACTGCCGGTCAGTCCATTCAGGAAATGCGTACTGAAATCGAACGTGTCGAAGATGTCATGAATTTTGAAAATGACGTCGCCTTCGATATACAGGAAACAGAGGATGAAGAGACACGGTATAAGAAGCTTTCCGGCGCAGTTGAAATGAGCCATGTGACATTTGGTTATTCACCACTCGCTGAACCGCTTATTAAAGACTTCTCCCTCTCCCTGAAGCCCGGCTCAAGAGTTGCCTTCGTTGGTACCTCCGGCTGCGGCAAGAGCACACTCACAAAGCTGATCAGCGGTCTCTATCAGCCATGGGAAGGCAGCGTCACATTTGACGGCCGCACCCAGCGGCAGATTGACCGCAGCGTCTTTACCGGTTCGCTTGCGGTTGTTGACCAGGATATCATTCTGTTTGAAGATACCATCGCAAACAATATCAAGATGTGGGATACCTCAATTGAAGATTTTGAAATGATTCTGGCTGCGAAGGACGCTCAGATTCACAACGATATCATCAGTCGTACGGATGGCTATAACCATGTCCTGATTGAAGGCGGTAATGATTTCTCCGGCGGACAGCGTCAACGTATTGAAATCGCGCGTGTTCTGGCGCAGGACCCGCGCATCATCATTCTCGATGAAGCGACATCCGCATTGGATGCACGTACCGAATACGAAGTGGTAAAGGCAATCAAGGATCGTGGCATTACCTGTATTGTCATTGCCCACCGTCTGTCCACCATCCGCGACAGTGATGAAATCATCGTCATGGATCATGGCAATGTGGTTGAACGCGGTACACACGAAGAACTCTACAAGAACGGCGGACTCTATAAAGAGCTCGTTACAAATGCATAGGTGATTTATGGGATGGTTTGAAGAACAAATAAAACAGCGTCAGTTAAGTGACGAGAAACTGTTTCATGAAACATTCTCGCGGATTGCGTCGTCTGTAACCGGAGATAAATCGTATCGGAATGATTTCGATACGTCGATTCAGGGAGCGAGCGCAACGGAAGAAGTTTTACGCTGGTTCCATGTCACACCGCGTACCGTGCCACCGCATCTCACCAATTTCAATGAGCAGATTGAGTATCTGACACGTCCGCATGGCATCATGCGCAGAGATGTCAAGCTGCCAAGCGGCTGGTGGAAAGACGCAGTCGGACCAATGATTGGTTTCCTGAAAGAGAATTCTGTGCCGGTTGCCCTGCTGCCAAATAACTTCAAAGGGTATCACTTCACAGATCCTCATACCGGTGAAAGCGTTCAGCTCAACAGCGAGACTGAAAAGCTGCTGGATGAAGAGGGAATCTGTTTCTACTGGCCGTTCCCGCTGAAGGAGATGACGGCTATCGATCTGCTGAAGTATATTGGCAAAATTCGATCGTTTTCGGATTACCTGTTTATGTTTGTGATGATGGGCGTCGGCGCGCTGCTCGGTGTTCTGGCCACAAAATCCAGCTATCTGTTGATGGGTAAAGTACTCAACAGCGGAAACTACCGGTTATTATCCGGTATCGCAGGATTCATCATCGGCTTATCCGTCTGCACCGTCGTCACTTCTATCGTTACCAGTATGATTCAGCAGCGGATTGACGTAGTCCGTGATATTCAGGTCCGCGCAGCCGTCATGATGCGAATCCTCTCCCTGCCGCCTTCCTTTTTCAAAAAATACAGCTCCGGTGAACTCACCAGTCGAAGCGGTTATATCAACCAGCTCGTCTCCATGATCTACTCGATGCTGTACAGCGCAGGTATGAATTCGATGTTCTCACTGATCTATATCACTCAGATCTTCCACTATGCGCCAAGTCTTGTGCTTCCGGCGCTCTGCATCATCGCCGCAACGATCGTGCTGTATATCATTACTTCTACCGCTCAGATCCAGACATCAAGAAAACGAATGGATCTTGCGGCGAAGGAAAGCGGTATGAGCTATTCGATCATCAGCGGTATTCAGAAGATTCGTCTGTCGGGTTCTGAAAAGCGTGCATTCTCCCGCTGGGGAAATCTCTACGCAAAGGAAATCCGCTATACGTATAATCCACACTGGATTATCAAAAACAACACGACACTCTCTTCTGCGATTGGACTCATCGGTACACTGGTGATCTATAATGCCGCAATCAAAAGTCATATTTCCTATGAAGAATACTATGCATTCTTCAGTGCTTATGGAATGGTATACAGTGCCTTCCTTGGTATCACATCCATGGCAACACAGGTTGCCGGCATCAAGCCAATTATTGAAATGGTCGATCCTATTCTTAAGGAAAAGCCGGAAATCAGTGAAGGAAAAGAAATTCTTACAGGTGTTTCCGGATCCATCGAAGTGTCCAATATCAGCTTCCGATATGAACCTTCAATGCCTTATGTCCTGAAGAATCTGTCCTTCAAGATCAATCCCGGACAGTACATTGCCATTGTCGGCAAGAGCGGATGCGGTAAAAGTACACTCGTCCGACTGCTGTTAGGATTTGAGACTCCGGAGAAAGGTGCGATATACTTTGATGGCAGGGATATCTCCAATGTGGACATGAAATCTCTGCGTCAGCGCATTGGTACTGTAACCCAGAACGGAAAACTCTTTTCCGGCAGTATTTATGAAAATATTGTAATTTCTGCACCATGGCTTACAATGGATGATGCATGGGAGGCCGCAGAGATTGCCGGACTGGCGGATGACATCCGCGCCATGCCGATGGGTATGCATACCATGATAGCCGAAGGATCAGGAGGCTTTTCTGGAGGACAAAAACAGCGTATGATGATAGCGAGAGCTATCGCGCCCAAACCGCGGATTCTGATCTTCGATGAAGCAACCTCCGCATTGGACAACATCACACAGAAAAAAGTAAGTGATGCGCTGGATAACCTCAACTGTACGCGTATCGTCATTGCGCACCGTCTCAGTACGATTCAGCACTGTGACCGGATTATCGTTCTGGATCAGGGACACATCATTGAGGATGGTACCTACGAAGAACTTCTGGAGAAAAAAGGATTCTTTGCCGAACTTGTTGAACGGCAAATTGTAGATGAGAAAGAATAGGGGGCCCTATGGAAATTACAAAAACGATTAACGAAAACACCGCGAACATCGCACTGACTGGACGTCTTGACACACTGACCAGTTCCGACCTGGAAGCGGAACTTGAAGGTGTTCTGGACAAGGTTCAATTTCTGGTCTTTGACTTCAAAGATCTGGAGTACATCTCCTCTGCCGGACTGCGTGTTCTTCTGACAGCTCAGAAGTCCCTTTCCAAAAAGGGCGGTCATGTGACCATCACAAACTGCAGCCCGGATGTACGTGAAGTCTTCACGATTACTGGATTCGCGGACATTCTCGAAATTCTCTGATTTTATCAGGCAAACACTTCTTATAGAAAAAGTTTGTTCCTTTTGGCTTGGAATAAGCTTTTTTCTTTTGTTTATCTCCGCTTTCCTGACAAATCACTTAGCTGAAAGAGCCCATGTATAAAGCAATACCCAGAGGTATTACAATCTGCACCAGAATACAGAAAGGGGTTCGATCACCACGTTACGTTCCGTGGCTTCGAACCCCTTTTCTTTTTCAATTCAGCTTTTTCTTATCTGGCAGACTGCCTCGGGCATCCCATTGTTACGTTATATCTTTAATCCCTGGATAAGAATTACCAGAATTAGGATTGGAAGGATGAACTGGAAGTATGGCTTCAACGCCTTTGACATCTTCAATCCTTTACCTTTATTGCACTCGTTATAGTAGTTTTCAAATCCCCATCCGAATTTGGTAACACAGAACAGAAGATAGATCAGCGAACCGATTGGCAGCAGCAGGTTTGAAACAATGAAGTCTTCACTGTCCAGAATGTCTCTTGCGCCAATGATATGTACGTCGCTCCAGCGATTGTAGCCAAGTACACATGGCATGCTGGCAATCAGAATGAACAGACAGTTCACGAATACCGCTTTTCTTCTCGTCCACCCAAAGTTGTCAATCGAGGTTGAGATCAGGTTTTCAAATACCGAGATAACGGTAGAGAAGCTGGCAAACGTCATGAACAGGAAGAACAATGCGCCCCAGATCTGACCGCCTGGCATTTCCACAAAAATCTTCGGAAGCGTCATGAAGATCAGTGCCGGTCCCTGTCCCGGATCAACATTGTAGCTGAAACATGCCGGGAAGATAATCAGACCGGCTACGACAGCGACGAACGTATCCAGTGCACAGATGCGGACTGCTTCACCATTGAGTGTATAATCATCTGACATATAGGAGCCAAAGATTTCCATCGCTGCGATACCAAGACTCAATGTGAAGAAGGACTGGTTCATCGCCGCGCTGACAACATTGCCAAACCCGACTGCTTTCACCCGTTCAACTGACGGCATCAGGTAGAAAGACAGTCCCTCGCCGGCTCCCGGCAGCAGCATACTGTGAATCGCAAGCACAATGATCAGTGCCATCAGAGCACCCATCATATATTTCGTCACGCGTTCAAGTCCTTTCTGAACACCAAGCGAACATACCAGGAAGCCTGCTACAACCGTGACCATCATTGCCATAGTCATTTCGGTCGGATTGCCAAGCATATTGCCGAATACCGCATCGGTATTCTCAATGCCAATGGCACTGAAGGTTCCGGTCAGAAATTTGATGAAATACAGCAGCATCCATCCGCTGACTGTGGTGTAATACATCATCAGCAGATAGCAGCCCAGAATGCAGAACCATCCATGGATATGCCACTTGGATCCTTTAGGTTCCAGTGCTTTATAGCCGAGAACGGCACTCTTGCGGGAGGCGCGTCCTACCGCAAGTTCCATCGTAAGCACCGGAATGCCCATAACCAGAAGGAAAAACAGATAAAGCAGTACAAATAATCCTCCGCCGTTCTGTCCTGCCAGATACGGAAATTTCCATACATTTCCGATTCCGATTGCACAGCCGGCACTGACCAGAATGAATCCCAGTCTTGATTTAAAACCATCACGCTCCATCAAAATTGATCCCCTTTCATCAATAATTTACACAGCTGTCACCCGCGAAGCTGCGCATCCAGTTTGGAATGGAGCGCATCCAGAATCGCCTGATGAGCCGTAGAGACTTCTTCTTCCTTCAGGGTGCGGTCTGCCGCCTGATAGGTAATGCGGAGTGCCACGGACTTCTTGTCCGCATCAATGTGTTCCCCTTCATAGACATCGAATACTTCGGATGTGCGAACGAGACGCTTTCCTTCCTTGCGAATGACATCCAGAATCTGCTTTGCGGACGTCTCTTTTGATACGACGAGCGCAATATCGCGGTTGACGGCCGGATAGCGATCCAGCGCCTCAAATTTCACACGGGAAGTCTTTCCGCCAAACAGCGGGTCAATGATCAGCTCGGCGTATACGCCCTGCCGCAGATCATATGCCTTCAGCACATCCGGATGCAGATCGCCGAAGACGCCAAGCATGGTTTTATCAATCCAGAGCTCAGCACTGCGGTACGGGTGGAAATGTACCGTATCCGCCTTGTTCTCCTTAACCTGAATTCTTGCCTCGGTATATCCCATTCGCCGCAGCCAGGTAGTCAGGATGCCCTTCATGGCGTAGAAGTCACCCTTAATATCCAGTTTATGCAGCGGATCCTTCTCCAAAGAACCATCCAGCAGGATCGCAAGACGCTCCTGTTCAATTCCTTCCCCATATACTTTCGAAAGCTCGAAATAACCGGCATCTGTATTGGAATGCGCTTCGTTGTACCGGATCACATCCAGTACGGAGCCAATCAGAGAGGTGCGCACATAACGGCGTGCCTCACTCATCGGCATGGCCAGCTCAACCGGCTTGCCTGCCGGCAGGAAGGCTCCGTCAATCTGTTCCTGGGAAACCAGCGTATAGCTGACGATTTCATGAAGATTGAAACCGGTCATGATCGTACGGGTATCCCTGCGCAGCTTCTGAGCCGGCGTCCGTTTGCCGACGGTTGTCTCCATATGCGGCAGTGTCGACTTCAGATTGTCGAATCCGATCATCCGGATCACTTCTTCATCAATATCTGCCGGACGTTCGATATCGGTACGGTAGCTTGGAATATGGCAGGTAATTTCATCGCCGTTTACTTCCGGTTCAAAATTCAGACGACGCAATACATCGGTCACCTCATCCATTGTGAATTCTGTTCCCAGCAGCTGGTTGCAGTGCGTCAGTGTTTCCTTAATGCCCACTGGTTCATAGGTTTCCGTTCCGGCGATTTCAGTTGTCTCAAATCCGGACGCATCCGCATATTCCATAAGCAGCTGAACAGAGCGATCCACGCCTTTGCGGCAGGACAGCGGTTCCACGCCCTTGGTAAAGCGCTGTGCCGCTTCGGTAATCAGATTCAGACGAATGGAAGTACGACGTACGCTTGCCTGATCAAAATGCGCTGCCTCAATCACAATGCCTTTTGTATTCTCATCGATCTTGGATTCCTCACCGCCCATAATGCCGGCAACACCGGTTGCCACACCGCCGGTCGTGATCAGAATGTCACCCTTGTGAATCTCAAAATCAACGCCATCCAGTGCGGTAATGGTCGTATCTATATCATCGACTACAGTGATCTCACGGTTTGGAAGCTTTGCGAGGTCATAGTAATGAAGCGGCTGTCCGGTTTCCAGCATTACGAAGTTACTGATATCGACAACGTTGTTGATGGAGTTCATGCCGGCCGCGTGGAGGTAGTCCACCATCCATTTCGGACTCGGTCCGACTTTGACATGATTGACAACTTTGCCGAAGAATACCGGGCATTTTTCAGTCGTTGTGGCAAACCGGAAGCTTCCCTTTTCACCAATATCACTTTTGCCCGCATAATCCGGCCAGGTAACCTTGCGGTTCAAAATTGCCCCGACTTCCTTGGCCATGTTCCACATGGAGGAGCAGTCTGCACGATTCGGGGTCAGCGAGACATCCAGCACGGTATCATCCAGACCGAGATAACCAAATACATTGGTTTCTCCAATCGGCGCGTCTTCCGGCAGTTCTTCAATGCCGGCAAGCTGTGCTTCATTCAGATACTTCTTATCAACACCCAGTTCAAACAATGCGCAGATCATGCCATTGCTTTCGTAGCCGCGCACCGGGCGGGCCTGAATGGTAATCTCCGGCAGCTTGGCACCAGGCAGTGCCGCTATAACCTTCAGTCCGGTTCTGACATTCGGTGCACCGCAAACGATCTTATGAAGGTTTTCCTCTCCTTCGCCAGTGCGCACAACACATGCATGAAGATGGGTATCCGGAATTGCCTCACAGGATACCACTTCACCGATGATCAGATTGGTTCCCTGTGCCAGCGGTTCAATTCCTTCCACTTCAAGACCGGCAGTGGTCATTTTTTCCGCAAGCTCTTCCGGTGTAATGCCGGACAGATCTACATATTCACTCAGCCATTTATAACTTAAACGCATGATCTTCCTCCTCAGTCAAACCGCTCGAACATCTTCAGGAATCTGAGATCGTTCATATAGAAATTACGAATATCATCAATGCCGTATTTCAGCATTGCGACACGTTCCAGACCAACACCGAACGCAAAGCCGCTGCACTTGTCTGAGTCAAAGCCGTTCATCTCCAGTACATGCGGATGAACCATGCCGGCGCCGAGAATCTCAATCCAGCCGGAGCCTTTGCAGACGTTGCAGCCCTTGCCATTGCAGAACGGACAGGAGACATCCACTTCCACAGACGGTTCTGTAAACGGGAAGTAGCTTGGACGGAAACGAACCTTGCGGCCTTCTCCGAACATGGCGTTGGCCATGTATTCCAGTGTGCCTTTCAGATCCGCCAGCGTAATGTGTTCTCCGACAACGAGCCCTTCACACTGCATGAACTGATGACTGTGCGTCGCATCGTCATCGTCTCTGCGGTATACCTTGCCCGGGCAGATCAGTTTGATCGGCAGCTGGCCTTTTGCCTTTTCCAGCTCCCGCATCTGCATCGCTGTTGTATGGGTTCTTAACAGTGTATTCGGATCAATGTAGAAGGTATCCTGCATATCTCTGGCCGGGTGATCCTGCGGAATGTTGGCCAGTTCGAAGTTGTAATAATCCTCTTCTACCTCCGGTCCTTCCGCGATCTTATAGCCCATTCCGACAAAGAGATCTTCCAGCTCCTGCTGGATCATGATCAGCGGATGAATTGTTCCGGCATCGATCTTTGTGCCGGGAAGGGTAATATCCAGCACTTCTGCCGCCATCTTTTCCTTCTGGGCAAATGCCGACAGCTCTGCCATACGTTGTTCCAGCTTTTCACTGACCGCAGTCTTCAGGGAATTTACCTTCTGTCCAAACGCCGGCTTCTCTTCCTTCGAAAGATTCTTCATTTCCGACATCAGAGCCTGAATGCTGCCCTTCTTCCCAAGAAAGCGGATTCTGGCTTCATTCAGCACATCCGGTGTGTCTGCGGCCGCGATCGCCGCAAGAGCTTCATTTAATACCTGTTCAATCCGATCACTCATAGTTACCTCCAAAAAAAACACGTTCCTGATCAACAGGAACGCATGACACGCGGTACCATCCTGATTTATATACAGAAATCCTGTATATACACCTTAATTTACATCCGTAACGGGGACAGCCGGAGAGGATTAGTCTCACTGGAAAAGTGAATTCCCTGGCAGTCCGACAGGAATCTTTCAGCGTTCTGATTCCCTCTCTTGGTCATTCCTTGTACAGGTACTGGTCTTTTCGTTCTAGCGCTTTAATATAGCAAATTATAGCGAGTTTTCGAAAAAACGCAACTCAGTCCAGCAGGCTGTACAGCTCGTCCAGATCACTGTCTTCGGCGATAAACGCATCACCCAGCAGTTCCAGTGTCCCATCTCCTACATACAGTCCGCTTTTTTCAGATAATACGATCAGCGGACGATCATCGCGTTCCAGATAGCGGATCATCCGGCGCAGCTCTTCTTCCGTTTCGCTGTAATGCATATGGAAACGGATCTGAAGCAGGCCAAGGCCTTCACGCTCAGCCCGTTCATACAGATCACCGGTCTCAAAGCTCGCTTCCAGGATATGGGAAATCTCAGACAGCGTAATCAGTATCCCATCAAACTGCTTCAAGGCATCTTCCAGCGCCAGATCTTCAATCCGCTCCATTGCCGCAGCCGGATCTGTTCCAACCAGGACACAGATATCCGCGTCTTTCAGTTTATCGGCCGCAGATCCTTCACTTTCCCGGTGAAAGTCGATCCAGGAAAAATCCTGAATGCCATAGGTACGCAGCGGGCGTTCCAGATCTTCATGACGCTCGCTGGATTCCTCAA
>JAFWJY010000147.1 GCA_017514525.1 Solobacterium sp.
GGATCTGTAGCTCAATTGGTAGAGCGGCAGCTTGAAGCGCTGCGCGCAGGAGGTTCGAATCCTTCCGGATCCGCCATATCGTGTGTTGGTGAAGCGGATAACACATCGCCCTTTCAAGGCGAGATCCACGGGTTCAAATCCCGTACACACGATCCTTACAGGAGCTTAGCTCAATAGCAGAGCGCTGTGCTGATAACGCAGAAACGTCGGAGCGTAACCGGCAGTTCCTACCATCTGGTTCCGTCGTATAACGGCATATTATATCCGGCTGTCTACCGGAAGACGAGGGTTCGACTCCCTTCGGAACCGTTTATGAAATTTGAAGTGTATTATCGTTTTCTTCTTTCTTTCCCGGTATTTTCATAATAATAGGTTTTAAACGCATACATTCTCTGGTCTGCTGCTTTCAGGAGGGTATCCAGATCGGAGAACTCTTCGGAAGATGCAGTGCCGCAGGAAATGGAAATACCATTGATAAATTTCCCTTTCCAGTCTGCACAGTTCTTCTCCATCTGTTCCAGACACTTCTTCACTTCGGTTTCCGGCTTCTCTGCGATTACGGTGAATTCATCTCCACCGATACGGTAAATACTGTCGATTCCCTCAAAGCTCTTTTTGAGACATTCCGCAGAACCGATGATCAGCTCATCGCCCGCATCATGACCAAGATTGTCATTTGCCTCTTTCAGGCCATTGATGTCCGCCATCACAACCGTGCAGGGAACCGGCAACTGTTTTGAAAGCTGCGCTTCTTTCTCGGAATAGGCCCGCCGGTTCTGAAGCCCGGTCATCTGATCGTAATAGGCATATCTGGTCTGCAGTTCTGCCAGCTCCATCGCGGACTCCGCAAAAACATATCGTTCGAATCGGGTCTTGTTGATGAAATGCCCCATCAGGATTCCGACTGTTCCAAATATAACGAAAAATGTTACTGTCCATTGGAAAATTGCAGGATCCATACAGGAAGAGCCGAAAAAAACCAGCGCCAGAAAATCAAGCACAATCAGCACAATGGTTGACAGCGTATCCGTGATGTAACTGACCGGCACAATCAGCAGCGTGCAGAAGATGACGGCAGACCGGAGATTGGGTTTCAGCAGTGTGATACCTGCACCTGCGCCAAGAAGTGCAACATTCAATGCGGTCGCGACCGCCAGGACAAGATTCAAATGCTTTGGGCAGACATAAATGGCAAGAAACAGCGATACAGCACAAATAATCAGAACGATGATATAGACGGGGAGACAGTTGGTATACTCCGGATCGATACGGGACATGACCAGACTGAAAGACCAGAAGATGAGCTGGATTACCGCCCAGAAAATCGCAGCTTTCCGATTATCCTCAAGAATATCCTTCCGGACTTTTTCATTGCTGTTCTGGAAGACACTTGCAAACAGTAATTCATTTTTTAATTTTGTAAGCATTTCAATTCCTACCTTAATTAACCTGAATTATTCATAGCACATGGGATGCCAAAAGAAAACGACTGAATTCTGTTAATTCAACCGTACCTGGATGGTATCTATGGCATATTGGCATTATGAAACTGAGCAGCCTTCACCGCTGCCCGGTTACCTATGGTATTAGAGGTCACATCAGAAGTACTGCGTTCCAGTAATTCATGAATCTGTGCTTCCGCATATAAGCACTGCTGAAACACAGAGAAATATTACCGGCATCCACGTTATAATCATTTATTTTCTCCATGCATACCAACACAACGTCCAACATCTATGCATGTTTCTATGTCCCCTATA
>JAFWJY010000148.1 GCA_017514525.1 Solobacterium sp.
CACTTTGTTTCATTCAGCCATGCCTCCAGTTTTCGCAATGCCTTTCCCCGATGGGAAATGGCGTTTTTCTCTTCATAAGTCAGCTGTGCTGCAGTTTTGCCATACTCCGGCAGATAGAATATGGGGTCATAGCCAAAGCCGTTTTCCCCTGCAGGTTCCTTCGCAATCTCACCATACCAGGTATCGAAAAATACAACCGGTTCCTGATCCGGCGTACACCAGGCAATCGCACAGGAATAATGAGCAGTGCGGTTTTCATGGCCTTCCACAAGCTCCAGTATCTTTTGGTTCTTGATATCGTATGGCGTATCATGGCCCAGCCAGCGGGCACTGTGAATGCCTGGCTCTTCATTCAGGCAGGCAATGGAAATACCGCTGTCATCCGCGATCGCTTCCAGGCCATAGCGGTCTGTGACCGCTTTCGCCTTGAGAATAGCGTTTTCCTGAAAGGTCGTACCTGTTTCCTCGGGTTCAACCGGATGGTCCAGATCTTTCAGAGACAATACTTCATAGCCCTTCGGTTCCAGCATCTGCCGGAATTCCCGTATCTTTCCTTCATTTCCGCTTGCGACAACAATCTGTTTCATTCTGATACTCCTTTCAGCCATCGATCATAGCTTTCTTCTTTAAACTGCAGAACAGCTTCCCGAAACGATGAATCACATTCCGTTGCTCTTCCCTGATCTTTGATCAGCGGATCAATATATCTGCGTTTGGCATCCAGGTTCAAGCCGTCTTCCGGGGTGCCTTCTCTGATTTCATACAAGTTTTGAAACGTCTGCCAGTCTTCCTTCAGGGTGCTGTGCTCCAGGATCGCTATGACAGCTTCTTCCCGGCCATACAGATCATCCGTACACAGCAGATTCATTGTAATAGCTGATCTTAGGATGCCAGCCAGGTATTCCATGGCGTAGCGGTTTTCATCGCCGGAGTAGATCCGTCCGCAGGCTAAGGCAAGCCGGGCAAACTGGAGTGCAGTTGCCTGGTTTTGAAACTGCAGTTCGGCTTCTCCGGATTCATTTGGGGCAATGATGAGATCCTTCAGAATGACGTTTACAAGAGATACCTCCGCAAAACCGTAATTCACCATATTGCCAAGCGTGTATTCCAGACGGTCGCACGAGAGTTTCGGGCTGTCATTATCCGCGATGGGATACTGATGGTAATCCGCTACCGCATGTAATGGTATGCCTCGCCGCACCAACAGCGCATGGATCAGCGGATCCTGATCGATCAGCTGGGCTGTACGGGATTCCGTGGCTTCCTGATTCATATGGTCGCCTTCCATAAAATCCACGACATGGGAGAAAACAGGTGTCGCAATATCGTGAAACAGACCGGCAAAACTCTGCACTTCATCTCCGGTAAAGTGATAAATCAGTTTCGCAACTCCGACACTGTGTTCATAGCGGGTATAAGGTTTCAACGAACGGAATCGCGGAAACGACGTATAACGCATCCCGCAGTTCATATCCACGTGTTTCAGCCGTTCCATCGCCTGACTGGTACAGGCTTCCTGAAGTGATTCCGGAAGGAAAAGAGAGGCATACAGCGATTTCATACACCGGGTCCCAACAGAAATGTCAGCAGAATAGACAATACCAGTGCCGGCAGCAGATTGGCGGTCTTGATTGTTTTGCCAAACAGGAGGTTAACGCCAATCAGGCTGATGATCACATTGCCGGTAAGCGACAGTCCTGCCAGCGCCGGTTCGGTAAAGATCCCGCGCAGGCCGATTGCCAATAAGGTAACAGAGCCCTGCAGAATGCCAACCGGCACAAAGGAGAACACACAACCTTTTCCCATCGATGCCGACATTAATAGAATGATCATAAAGTCGAGAATCGCTTTGGAAATCAGAATCGAGGGATTTCCATGGATCCCGTCTTCAATGGAGCCGACAATTGCCATTGCGCCAATGCTTACCGTCAGGGATGCGGTCAGAAACGCATCTGTGAAGTTTGCGTCACTGGCGCTGCCTGTTTTCTGTTTCAGCCAGGAGCCAAAACGCTCCAGACCAGCTTCAAGATCGATCCATTCCCCGATCAGTGCGCCGACACAGATTGAAAAAATCATGTTAAAAGTGCCCTGTACCTCCAGAGCACCCTGCTGGATCACTAACATCTGCTTCATGACGCCGGCAATTCCCAGTGCGATCACTGCAGCGCCATTGGCCTTTAATACCGTATTTCCGACTTTTTCCGGAATGAATCTTCCGGCCAGCAGCCCAAGCACACCGCCGGCAATAATGGCCAGACAGTTAATCAGCGTCCCCACCGGTCACCTCAATCTGACAGGAGCGCATCACTTTAAGTGCCGCTTCATGCAGGTCGGGCGTAACTCCGGCACAGCAGTCCTGATCAACCTTGATATCAATATTTGGCAAAGCGCCTTTCAGCATCATCGCATTTGTGATAACACAGATATCTGTACATAGACCAATCATCTCAACGGAAATCGGTTCCTGCTCGTTATCTTTCTTCAGCTGTTCGATGAGATCAACTGATCCAAACCCAGGCTTTAGAAAGATGCGGGCACCGCGAAGGGAATCGCGGATGGATTCATGTAACATCCATCCATCGGTACCTTCGATGCAGTGTTCCACCGGAAGGTGCTTGCCTTCATAGGTATCCAGGTAATCTTTCGGATGGGTATCCATCGTCACATAAACATTTTCAATCGGATAGGATGCGATTTTGGCTTTTACATGGTCAAGAATCGCAACGGCTTCTTTTGTCCCAAGGCTTCCATCAACGAAGTCTTTCTGTACATCTACAACAACGAGTATGTTTCTCATAAACGTCCTCCTGTATATCGATAATCATTATAAAACATGTCAAAAACCAAAGTGGAACCTAGTAACTGATTTTTGAAAAATAGTACTTGCAAAAAAGAATACAGCAGTTATAATAACTCTTGCGTATTGGGGTATAGCCAAGCGGTAAGGCAACTGGCTCTGAACCAGTCATTTCGGGAGTTCGAATCTCTCTACCCCAGCTGCCCAGGCTTGGGCCTGGGTTTTTTTATTGTTTATCAGAACTAAAAAAATGCAGATCACTGACCTGCATTATGCTTAACGTTTTCCAAAAATCTTAATATTGTTTCCAGCGTCATTCTTGCCGGCAGTGGAACCGCCGCTGACATGATCGAGAAGAATATCATTCAGTTTGATGATATTCTCTTTTATTTCGACTGTTTCGTTTTGTTTCATATCCGTTTTGAGATCCATAAGCGTCCTCCTTTTGCATAAGCTGTATAACGTCTGATCACACCAATCAGGGAATTTGTTTGTGCAAAAGTTATCTTAGCACGCTGCGAGAAAAAGAAAAGTACTTCGTACAATATTTGAACGTTCATGGCTGGATGGAAAATGGGCACTGCTTGAGCTAAAATAAACAGGCAGTATAAAAAAAATATATAAGGAGCGATTATGAGTATTCGAACAAGATTTGCGCCAAGTCCGACTGGCTATATGCATATCGGAAATCTGAGAACTGCCCTCTGGGCATATCTCATTGCCAAGAAAGACCCGGAAGGTGTCTTCATTCTTCGCATTGAAGATACAGACCAGGGACGACTCGTTGAAGGCGCTACCGATATTATCTATAACACGATGAAAGAATGCGGCCTCAAGCATGACGAGGGCCCGGATGTCGGCGGCCCGGTTGGCCCGTATGTTCAGAGTGAACGTGTGAAATCCGGTCTGTATATGGATTATGCCAAAAAGCTGATCAAATGCGGCGGTGCCCACTACTGTTTCTGCAATGAAGAAACAATTGCCGCACAGCGTGCCGAACATGAAGCAAGCGGTCAGGATATCAAGTTCATTGACCCCTGCAAGAATCTGTCGCTGGAAGAAGCAGAAGCACGCATCGCTGCGGGAGAACCGTTTGTCATTCGTCAGACAATTCCTGCCGAAGGTACCACTTCCTTTGATGATGAAGTATTTGGTCATATCGAAGTAGATAACAGCATTCTCGATGAGCAGGTGCTCATCAAAAGTGATGGCTTCCCTACTTATAACTTTGCCAATGTCATTGATGATCATCTGATGGGTATTACAGATGTCGTACGCGGAATGGAATATCTTTCCTCAACCCCAAAGTACAATCTTATCTATGATGCCTTTGGCTGGGAGAAGCCGCGCTACATTCACTGCCCGCCTGTCATGAAGGATGAGCATAACAAACTGTCCAAGCGCAATGGCGACGCCTCCTTCCAGGATCTCATGGCAAAAGGCTATCTGCCGGAAGCAGTTCTGAACTACATCGCAATGCTGGGTTGGAGCCCGGAAAACAACCAGGAAATCTTTACGCTGGATGAGCTGGTACAGGCATTCAATGTCAAACACATTGGCCAGAATGGCGCAATCTTTGATCCGGTCAAGCTGACCTCTGTCAATGGCTTATGGCTGCGCGGCATGGATCTTGATCACTACTATGAACTGACCAAGGAATACATCCGCTCTGCCGTTAAGGGAGATTTTGATTTAAAGAAGATCGCTGCAGTTGTACAGCAGCGTGCAAACACTCTGCAGGAAATCGCTCCGATGCTGGATTTCTTTGATGTATTCCCGGAATACTCCAATGATCTCTATATCAACAAGAAGATGAAGACAACTCCGGAAGTCGCTCTGGAATCCCTGAAAGCCTGCCTCACCCTGTTAGAAGGTCTTGAGCCATGGAATGCGGAAGTGCTTCATGAAAAGCTCATGGAGCTGCCAGCACAGCTGGGAAAGAAAAACGGTCAGGTTCTCTTCCCGCTTCGGGTCGCAATTACCGGCAAGCAGTCTACACCAGGCGGTGCGATTGAACTGGCGGATATTTTCGGCAAGGAAGAAACCCTGCGCCGTCTGCGCAGTTCCATCGCGCAGCTGGAGAATGCCTGAACATGCTGGTGCAGCGTGTCATAACTGATCATGAACTGGACTCTTTTGTCGCAAAGAGTCCTTTTGTACATTACATGAAAACATCTGCCTGGGGCAGATTCAAGCAGCAGACAGAACACCTTTCCTATACCTGTCTGGGGTTTTTCGATGCCAATGTCATCTGTGCAACCGCGATGGTCCTGAAAGGCTCCTTCCTTGGGCATTCCTATCTGTATGTTCCAAAAGGTCCGTGTCTTGACTATGGCGACGCCAGCCTTCGGGAAGAAGTATTCACCCTGCTGTCTGTTTATGCGAAAGAACAGAATGTACAGTTTCTGCGTGTTGATCCAAATGTCATACGACGCAATCATACGATCACGGGTGAAGTGACCGATGCCATTAATAATGAAGCAGTCACGGAACAGCTGATTCATCTTGGGTACCGGCATCGCGGTTATAACTATGCCTATGACGGAAGCTGGACAAACCGGTATACCCTGATCATTGATATCGACCGTCCTCTGGAGGAAATCCGGAACGGATTTTCAAAACCACGCAAGACCAGTCTGAACCGGCATCTTGTCAATGGGGTTGAAACACGTCTTGGAAATCAATCTGATATTGGTTCCCTGATGGAATTTGAACAGATGCTCAGTGAACAGGATGGGTTCCGTCCGCATACACGTGAATTCTTTGAGGAATTGCTGAATTGTTTTGGAGATCATGCAAGGCTGTATGTGACAGAAATTAATCTTGAACAGATGATTACCGGTACAGAACTGGAGCTGAACTCTAAAAAATACCGGAAGGATCCGGAAGCCAGACAGGCAAAAGAAAAAGAGCTCGTTCATGCACGAGAGCTCTATCTCAAATACGGCGCTTCCCTGCCAATTGCCTGTGGACTGTTTCTGTATAACGGTCCGATGAGCTGGGATCTCTATACATACAACCATAAAGAATTCAACTTCATTAAACCGGTAGATAACCTGCACCTGTTTGCGATCAAAGATATGAAAGCTCGTGGTGTTAAACAGTATGATATGTGCGGCTTTTCCGGAGTCACCACGAAAGATGATCCGGAGTACGGGTTATATGCCTACAAGCGTTCCTTTGGACCGGAATATATCGAACAGATTGGTGAATTCGACTATGTCCTGAAAGAAGCAGCTTATAAACGATTCCAAAAGGAAAAATCACTTGAGGTACGTGCCCGTCACAAATACTGGCGTATCCGTTATCGGAAAAAATAATACTTCGTAAAATAAAGATTTTACGAAGTATTATCGGCTACTAATTCGCACTTAAGCTTCCTTTTCTTTTCAATCAAAGCGTTCCTTGAGTCAAGAAACAATTCCTAGACAATGTAAAGAGGACGAACATCGCCCTCTTTGTTTATGTACGCGATTACTCCAACGTCTGTAATATCACCGTATTTAAGCATGGTTATCTTGTCATTTATAGCGAGGTATCACACTCTGTAAGGATTAATTTTTCCACCCGAAAGCAAATAAATTGCTCCTCCTCCAACTAGTACAAGACTGCCAAACATAGCCTGCTGCTGCAGCATTCGAAATTTTTTGCCTTCAGAGTCTTTAGCAGAAACTGCAGATAGAATCTTTTCGCGCTGTGCGTATAAAGAATTCTTCTGTTCCTCTGTAATATTAGGATTC
>JAFWJY010000149.1 GCA_017514525.1 Solobacterium sp.
ATCCGTGCTGGTCTCATGGGCCCGCTCGCTGGTATCGGTGACTCCCTCATCGTTGGTACATACATTCCTATCCTGCTTGGTATCGCTCTTGGTTTCTCCAACGGCGGTTCCATCGCTGGTATCCTGTTCTACATCATCGTCTGGAACGCTACATCCATCTGGTTCCAGAGAACAATTTACATGAAGGGCTACGCTCTTGGTGGAAACGCTGTCGAAGTCATCGTTGGTGACCGTGCTACAGCGCTCCGTGAGTCCGCAGTTCTCCTCGGACAGGTCATCGTTGGTGCGATGTCCGCATCCTGGGTTAACATCACAACATCTCTCCGTTTCGGTGAAGTTTCCCTCCAGAACAACCTGGATGGCGCTTTCCCGGGCGTTGTGACAATGCTGTTTGTACTGCTTTGCTGGTACCTCATGTCCAAGAAGAAGATGTCTGCTGTTAAGGTCATGGGCCTTATGCTCCTGATCGCGATCGTCGGTGTTCTCATTGGCGTATTCGATCCGGGACTGTCTTACGAATAATTCATTATTCGCAAAACAACTCAAAACTCTGCTTTATTCTCCCAAAGCAGAGTTTTTTTGATACACTGATTTATATGGCTAAGTTAACAAGAAGAGAACGCGAAGCAATTAAATCGAATATTCAGAATGAAAATATCTTATTACAGCGGGTAAAGCGCTATGTACAATACAGCTTTCTGGTATGTCTGGTCTGTCTTGTATTTCTGTTTACCTTTCTGAAAGACGGTCCGCAGGGATGGCGCATTTTTGTAATCATACTGGCTGTTATTTCCGGCTTGTTTGCCGGTGCCAGCTATCTTTCCTACCGCAATGGAAGAAAACATGTCCTGAGCAACATCAATTATCTGGATGAGAATAAACAGTAGAACTCTACTGTTTTTGATAAGTGCTCAAAATAAATGGCAGACAGGCATCCAGTGCCGTCATCGCATCGTCCAGGAAGAATCCATGTTCTGCACCTTCAATGGTAACTAGCTTCGCATCTGGGAAGGTCTCAGCAGCGTGCATGGAATAGGCAATCGGTACCAGCGGATCGTTACTTCCATGCAGCAACAATGTCTTTCCTTTATAAGAACGCATGTCCTGTTCGATATCTTCTTCCATCGCATCCAGAAGGTATTGTTTTCCAACCGTTACATCATACATGGTGACGGTTTCCGGGGCGGTGTTCAGATCCGGATAATAGTCGTTAATGAGGTCTGGGATATTATATGCCGGATACATCAGTATAATTCCGGCAAGTTCAGACTGTCGCTGATGTGCCACTTCTGTCACTACATATCCGCCCTGACTCTGCCCTAACAGGAACAGATGCTCTGTATCCACAAACTCCTGCTGCTGGACGAAGCTGATCACATCATTCAGATCATCAGCTTCGGTTCGTACCGTCATATGCAACGGATCGCCGCTGCTTTGTGAGTTTTCAGTGCCGTTGCAGAAATCAAAGGCATATGCCGCAATCCCCCGTTCCGCAAACAGCATCGAGAAGTTGGATGGATCGTTCAGCGTATTGCCTATGCCATGGCACAGAATCACGGTCGGATGTTTTTCTCGATCATCCTTTGGAATATACGCTTTCCCATAAATATATTTGTCATCCAGTTTAATTGGCCGCTCTTCTGTAGCGTAGGGGACAATCGAAAAATCCGGAATCGGAGCTGGAGTTGGCTCAGACACGGTTTCTTTCGCAGTTGGCACAGGTGAAGAATCAACGACCGCGCCGCTGCTTGTATGGCATGCAGAAACAGCGTTAAGCAGGAGTAAGCTTAGCGCTGTTTTTAAAAGTGTATGGCTGGCAGGTTGAACTGATACAGGCATGAATTACCTGCTGAGTTTATCAATCATCTGATTGAATTCCGATTCGTTGACTTCCGGTTTCTGATCATTGGAAGCTTTGGTATAACCTTCGTTATAGCGCGCCAGTATTTCTTCATATAATGCTTCATCGTCATCACTGAAGAAGGTGCCGCCAAATAAAGCTTCGGGATGTGCATCCAGTACCTCGCGCTTCAAAGGACGCGCGCCCTGGCTTTCCACCCAGGAACCACTTGGGCCGACAACCCGCAGATCTTGATTGATATGGGTATGGTTCGGCAGATACTTTTCCAGCATCATGGCATAGACCATCTCTTCTGGATACCAGGACAGCTTGAATTTATCACTGCAGTAGGCAAAATTCTCTGCCAGTACGGCTGCAGTTTCATTCTGCAGAATAAACCATGGACTTCCGATTACCATATGATCATCGTTTGTACGCCGTACGCCAATCAGGTTCAGGAAGTTGGCCGTTGCTTTGGTGTTCCAGCGAACCCATTTATTTTTCGGGAATACCAGCATATTGGTATAGGCATAGTATTTTAAAGTCTTTGGACGAAGATTGGGGTCTTCTTCCTCTGTGCGGTCTACATAATAGTAATCACCGGGATTTTCTTCCAGGAATGAGACAATTTCTTCCCGTCTTTTTACCGGCAACATTCCTTCCGTTAAATTAATGAAGTAATCAAAATGAATATCTTCCAATGCCAGCGCATCCCGCATCTGTAACAGCGTCCCGCGGGCCAGTGACATGTCGCCTTCCTGCGCAAATTCCAGTTTCCGGGAAATATGAACCCGACGGCTTCCCGCAAATGCGACCGTCACTTCATCACGGGCTTTTTCATCTGAGACCATGATAAACACATGATCACCTTGTTTTGCCAGTTGCTGGCAGACCGGAACGATATCGTAATACTTTCTTCCGGAATAAAGTAAATAAGCTATTCTCATACGTTCGATTATACCATGCATGGAATTCCACGCTTGATGAAAGCGCATACACAGCCATATAATGAATTCAAGAGTTGAATTGATCAGGAGGGAATCTAATTGTATGAGTAAGTATTGCGTTGGGGTTGATATCGGCGGTACAACCGTTAAGTGCGGCCTGTTTAAGGTGAACGGGGAACTGGTGGATAATTGGGAAGTTCCTACCCGCAAGGAAGAAGCTGGAAAGAACATTCTTCCGGATGTGGCGGCTGCACTGGCTCAGAAGCTGGAAGATCATGGCATTTCAAATGATGATCTCTGCGGGATTGGCTTAGGTGTTCCAGGCCCGGTTGAACCAAACGGATATGTCAGTATCTGTGTCAACCTTGGCTGGAAAGATATCTATCCTGCACGTGAGATGTCTGCTTTAATGGGTGGAAAGATTCCATGCAAAGTTGGCAATGACGCAAACGTCGCAGCCCTTGGTGAGATGTGGATGGGCGGCGGACGCGGCCATGACAGTATTGTCGCGGTAACGCTTGGTACAGGCGTCGGCGGCGGTATTATCGTTAACGGCAAGATCGTTGCCGGAGCACATGGTCTTGGCGGTGAAATCGGTCATATGCATGTACGCGATGATGAACAGGAATACTGCAACTGCGGCGGACAGGGCTGTGTCGAACAGGCTGCCAGCGCAACCGGCATTCTGCGTGAGGCAAAACGTGTGCTTGCGGCAAGTGATGAACCGTCCAAAATGCGGGAATATGGTGATAAGCTCAGCTGCCGTTATGTCTGCGACTGCGCCAAAGAAGGTGACAAGCTGGCCCTCAAGTCGCTGAATACCAGTATGGATTATCTCGCGAGAGGTCTTGCCGCGGTAGCGTATGTTGTAGATCCGGAAGTATTCGTAATCGGCGGCGGTGTTTCCAAGGCAGGTATTTTCCTGGTTGATCTGATCAAAGAGTATTTTGCCAAATATACTCCGCTTGCCCAAAACAAGCCGGATATCGTGCTGGCGACACTTGGCAATGATGCCGGTATCTATGGCTGTGCACGCATGGTGCTCGAGTAATAACGCAATTCATAACCAATCAAAGCCGTTATTCAGCAGATGCTGAGACGGCTTTTTCGATGGCTGAAAGAATCGTGGCCTATGGTAAAATGAATGACGTGAAGAAGAACAGATTCAAATGGATCCTGTCAGGCGTATCACTGGCAGGCGGTGCTGTAACGGCGGGACTGCCGTTTCGAACCGATCTTACGGAGTATACACTGGAGGATGATCGCATTCAGGATGACCTGACGATTGTCATCCTTTCAGATTTTCATAATGACTACAACGAGAAGGGAATCCAGCGGCTGGGAACCATGGTTCGAAGCCTGAATCCGGATCTGATTCTGATGCCGGGTGATATGGCGGAAGAACATCACCATCAGGAACGGACGTTCGAGTTTCTCGAACAGCTGAAGGGAATCCCGATGTATTACAGCACCGGCAATCATGAGGAATACCGCTGGGATCTGACAGAACTGAAAGACCGGTTCCGGGCATATGGAGTTGTGGTGCTGGATGAAAAGAAAGAACTGGTGCAGATAAAACGTACAACGCTGGAAATAGCGGGTATTTCCTGCCGGCTGAATATGAGTTCCTTCATGCCTGCAGCAGTCAATGAACTGTTTGACAGTGATCATTACCGCATCCTGCTTTCGCATAAGCCAAACTGGATCGAACTGTATAAACAGATTCATTGCGACCTGGTAGTATGCGGGCACGCCCATGGCGGACAGTGGCATATTCCGTTTGTGGATATTCCGGTGGCGGCGCCAAGTCAGGGCATCTTTCCGAAGTATACCGATGGAATTCATGATCTCAATGGAGTCAAGATGCTGATCAGCAGGGGACTTACAAGGCATTATCATGGGATTCCGAGGCTGTATAACAACCCGGAAATTGTCTTTTTGAAGCTGCGTTCAAAGGCAAAATGAAGGCTGAAAAAGTTGCGAAAATTTTTGAAAAAATGTGATTGACGCATCCATACCCCTATGCTATATTAATTAAGCGCTCAAGAGGAGTGCATGTGGAGGTTTAGCTCAGTTGGGAGAGCATCTGCCTTACAAGCAGAGGGTCAGCGGTTCGAGCCCGTTAACCTCCACCATTTGCCGACTTAGCTCAATTGGCAGAGCAATTGATTTGTAATCAATAGGTTGTAGGTTCGATTCCTATAGTCGGCACCATATGGAGACGTAGCGAAGTGGCTAAA
>JAFWJY010000150.1 GCA_017514525.1 Solobacterium sp.
CAGAAAGAAATCATCCAGATGAACGACAGGCCATCCCGTTTTACGGGAAAGGATTTCACTGATCGTTGTCTTCCCTGCGGCGCTACGCCCACCAATTCCAACCAAGAACGGAATCTGCTTCGTATTTACCTGCGCTATGATCTGATCAGCCTGTGCTTCCAGCAGTTTTATCCATTGTTTCTGTTCCATCTTATATAACCTTTACTGACTGTATCTTATCCTGTTTCAAGAAGCTTCACCGCAAGTATGCCCGAAAGGCCGGTTTCCCGTTTCCCTGCGCCATAGCCTTTTTGAAGAATACTGCCGTCAGGCACAGTCGTTTCCAAACATACTTCCGAAAGACAGGCGCACCCGGTTGGCGTCAGGATCTCTCCGTTTACTTCTTCATATATCGTTAACGGTACGTTGGTCTGTTCCAGCAGGCTGCGTACTGCCGGAACCGGCACCTGCATATCACCATGACTGCAGTGAACCGTACCGGTCCCTTCATAAAAGGATGGTACAAATGCGCCCTGCACGCCAAGATGATCATAGGCTGCCGCAAATGCAATTACATTCAGGACTGCATTCATGGAGCCGACTTCATGGAAATGCACTTTGGAAATCGGTACGCCATGGACAGCACTTTCTGCTTTCGCAATCCGCTGATAGATACGTTCTGCCAGTGCTTTGGCAGCTGGCGTTACATCTGCCATCTGAATCCGGTCTGTGATTTCGCTCCAGGAATGATGATGAGATTCCTGATGCCCGTTTGAACAGATCGCAGTACTGATGCAGATCTCTGACGACTTCTGAACAGTATCGATCCGATACGAATAGCCAAGCTGCTGAAACGGCTTCATTGCCTGAGCTAGAAATGCATGGTCATGGCATAAGCTGATCAGTGCCCCAGCCGCCATATCGCCGCAGACTCCGGATGATGCGTCAAAGATAAGATACTTGTTTGTCATGGTTCAATCCTTTGCAGATACCGTCCTATTATCCCATACTGAACTGCGTTTTTCACACCTGTTTCGCTTATAATGAAAGCGCATCTGAAAGAAGGATAACTATGCTGAAACAATTCAAAAAATGGTTTGGATTAGAAAAACGCAGCGAATATGTCGAAAACTTTCTGTTTCGTTCCAATGTAAAAGCTGTTATCTATATGGCAATCGTTGTCATCCTGCTGGAACTGTGGATGATTGAACGGCTGACCAAAATCGTACTGAAATCCTGGCCGCGATCCTTTGAGTGGCTCTTTGATCATTATCGCAATTACGTCATCCTGCTGAGTATTGCGGTGGTCGCACTTGTATATGCCATTCGGTATATCAAAGGAAAGACCCGAAATCAGAAAGCCGGAAGAATCATTTTGTGGACCTTCTCCGCCATCTGCATCTACTTCGGAATCGAAGTCGGCGTCTCCTCCTATGCGGCAGGAGAACAGGTTCTGACCTTCCTTACAATGACTGTATTTGTCTTCTGCATCCTTTACTGGAAGCCAATGCAGTCGCTGATCTTCTCAGCCGGAACATTTCTCTATTTCTATTACCTGCTGGATCAGACAATCCCGGCAACCGTCGCAACATCCATCAATCTGTTTACCATGTGGATCGCAACCTACATGGTAGCGATGTCTGCCTATCATCAGAAGATTGCGGAGGCGGAAAACGCGGAGCGCATCGAAGCCATCAATGAACATCTGACAAAGATTTCCAACGAAGATGAGCTGACCGGTATTCACAATATGCGGTATTTCCATCAGAAGTGCGAAGAAATCCTGCATACCGCTGATGCAGAACAATACACCTTCCTGTACTTCGATATCGAAAACTTCAAATCCTATAACGAGAAGTATGGATACAAGAAAGGCGACGAACTGCTAAAAGATATCTCACGTATTCTTCTGTCGGTATTTACAGACGGTCTGATTGCCCGTTTTTCAGATGATCACTTTGTAGCGTTTGTTAAGAAGGAAAACGTAACAGATCTGATTATTCAGGCTGGAAGAAAAATCGAATCCCTCAGTGATGAGATCCGCATCATTCTGAAAACCGGAAGCTGTGAACCGGGCCTTGCCGGCAATGATGTGGCATTAGCCTGTGACCATGCCCGTATCGCCTGCAATTCCATCAAAAAGCAGTATCAGAAATATTATCTTGCCTATGACGCCAAACTGGATCAGGAAGTACAGCGCAAGCAGTATATCATCAACAATATTGACAATGCGGTTGCCCTGGGCTGGATCAAGGTGTTTTACCAGCCGGTCGTCAAATGTGCCAACGGTCACGCCGAACTGGTTGGCCTGGAGGCATTGGCCCGCTGGGATGATCCGGAGTTGGGATTACTGCCGCCATTTGCATTTATTGAAACGCTGGAAGAATACCACGAGATCAACAAACTTGATCAATGCATCATCGATCATGTCTGCAGGCACCTGCGGGAAGACATCGATGCCGGACGATCGGTTGTACCAGTCTCCATCAACTTCTCAAGACTCGATTTCGAGCTGTATGATGTACCGGATTATCTGCATGATATG
>JAFWJY010000151.1 GCA_017514525.1 Solobacterium sp.
AAATTTTAAAACAGTGACAATTGATTGCGTTCCTGCATTCCTTCCAGACAGCCAAGCTGATCCAGCTTTTTCAGCAATGTATCACTGAGCTGCGTACGCTTGAGAATATCTTCCTTGGACAGAAACTCGGCCTGCGCTCTTGCTTTTTCAATCGAGTCAGCGACGTTGCCGCCCAAACCGTCAATCACGGTAAACGGCGGAATAATGACATGATGATCATCCGGATCACAGCTGAAGATCCGCGCCTTGGAGCGGTACAGATCTACGTTGCCGATCCGATAGCCTCTTGCGTACATCTCTTCACAGACTTCAAGTGTATCAAACAGAGCCTTTTCCTTATTGGATACCGGATTAGAGCTGTAGCGGTCCTGCATGCGTGTCTGAATGTCATTCATGCGCTCCTGAATCGCTTCGATGCCCTTGGTCATGGTTTCAATTTCATAGGCGTCACAGCGCAGCGTTAAATACTGTACATAGAAGTTCCATGGTTCATGCACTTTATACCAGGCGATGCGAACAGCCATCATAACGTAGGCAACCGCATGTGCCTTCGGAAACATGTATTTGATCTTCTTGCACGAATCGATATACCACTGCGGCACATCATGTTCCACCATGGCAGCTTCCTGTTCAGCCGAGAGTCCTTTTCCTTTACGAACGGACTCCATGATCTTAAACGACATCAGTGGCTCCAGCTGCTTTGCCAGCAGATACGTCATGATATCATCACGGCATCCGATTACTTCTGACAGTGTACAGGTGCCATCCTGAATCAGCGATTCCGCGTTGCCAGCCCAGACATCCGTTCCATGGGACAAACCGGAAATGATGACAAGGTCGCTGAAGACATGCGGGCGTGTTTCTTCCAGTACGCGTCTTGTCGTGCGGGTTCCAAATTCCGGAAGCCCAAGCGCACCGGTTTCCTTCTTGTAAATGCGCGGATCCGCATGCAGGGCTTCATCGGTATAGAAGAGCGACAGCGTCTCCGGATCATTCATCGGAATGGTTGTCGGTTTGGTTTCAGATATATTCTGCAATAAACGCATCGCCGTTGGGTCAACGTGACCGAGGATATCAAACTTCAGGACATTATCATGAATGTCGTGGAAGTCGTAATGGGTCGTTTTCCATTCACTGTTCGGGTCATTGGCCGGATACTGAATTGGCGTGAAGTCTTCCGCCTTGAATTCCTCCGGGATAATGATGATGCCGCCGGGATGCTGGCCGGTGGTACGTTTGACATCCTGACAGTTGACCGCCAGGTAATCCTTCATCACACGGCGCATGTTGGTGATATTCATCTTTTCGCAATAACCGCTGACATAACCATAGGCTGTCTTTTCCGCGACTGTACCAATCGTACCGGCGCGGAAGGCATGGCTTTCACCAAATACTTCCTTGATGAAGGCGTGCGCTCTTGCCTGGTATTCGTTTGAGAAATTCAGGTCGATATCCGGAGTCTTGTCCGCGTTAAAGCCAAGGAATGTCTGGAACGGAATGTTGTGGCCGTTGCCGCGCATAATCGTTCCGCAATGCGGACATTTCTTGTCCGGAAGATCAAAGCCGCTTGCCACAGTTCCCTGCTCCATAAATTCACTGTAGTGGCAGTTTGGACAGAGGTAATGCGGCGGCAGTGGATTGACTTCCGTAATACCGGACATCGTAGCGGTAAAGCTGGAGCCAACTGAGCCACGGCTTCCGACAACATAGCCGTCATCATTCGACCGTTTTACCAACAGGTGGGCAATATAGTAATGGACGCCAAAGCCGTTGCGGATAATATTGTCCAGTTCCTGATTCAGTCGTTCACTGACGATTTCAGGCACTTTCCCTTCAAACTCATAGAGGCGATGTTCTGTCTCATGGCAGAGTGCCCTGAGCTTGTCATCCGAACCTTCGATAACCGGCGGGAACGTTCCGGAAGGTACCGGACGCACTTCTTCCAGCATGCCAAAGATCTTCTTTGGATTATCAATGACAATTTCATGAACCAGCGCGTCATTTTCCAGGAAGGAAAAGCTGTCCATCATCTCCTGAGTAAGACGGATATGCTGATCCGGGTTCTTTGTACGGACACGAAGTTCATTGTCGCGAATATAAAGCGGATGAGTCACGCCGCCAACACCCTGTGACATGATGTACACATCCCGGAAGATCTTCTGATCTTTCGAACAGTAATGGGCATCGCTGTCTGCGACAACCGGTTTGCCGGCTTTCTTCGCCATCGTGATGATCCGTTTCAGAACATCCTTAAGACGGTCACTGCTGGGGATGGAACCGAGTACCACTTCGGTGCTGTAGTTGCCCGGCGGCTGGATTTCAATGTAGTCATACCACTTCATCGCCTCGAGAAGTCTTGCGTCATCCCCGTTGCAGGCAAGTTCAAAGATTTCATTGTTCAGACAGGAACTACCGATCAGAATATGATCGCGCTCCCGTTCGACACTGCTGCGGCGGATACGCGGTTCAGCAGCTGCACCAGATCCTTCTTTTCCGGATTTACCCATCACCACAATCGTTGATGTACAGGATTCTGTAACCATTTCATAGAGACGGCGCAGACCGATCTGGTCTTTGGCCAGTACGATGATATGCGAATGCCGTACTTTTTTGTACGCTTCTTCATCCTGAACATCATCCAGTTCATTGAGTGTGGAAGCCCCCTTCTTCTGGGCATCCTTCATCAGTGCGGTAAATACGGAAGACAATACTTCCGCATCGTAGTCCGCACGGTGAGCGACATCTTCATCGTAGGTAATGTGGTAGAAGTTTGCGACATTGCCAAGCCGGTAAAAACGACGTTCCTTGAGAATCGTACGGGACAGATCCAGCGTATCAATGACCGGGTTGGTCAGCGGCTTTCGGCCGATGCGGCGAAGTTCCTCATTCAGGAAGTGATAGTCAAACGTCGCATTATGCGCAACGAGAACACCATCCCCGATCCACTCGAGAATCCGGTCAATTGCCTCGGGGAAGGTCGGCGCATCCTGTACCATTTCATTTGTGATATTGGTCTTGCGGGTGATGACTGGCGGAATCGGAAACGGCGGTTTGATGAACATCTGCAGACGGTCCGTAATCGCATTCTTTTCGATCTTGACTGCACCAAATTCAATAATGGAATCGTAGTAACAGGAAAGGCCTGTTGTCTCAAGGTCAAAACAGATGAATGTGCATTCTTCCAATGGCTTGTCTGTGCCATTGCGAACAATGATCAGACGGTCATTGGCTAAATTCATCTCGCACCCAAGTCCTACCTTGAACGGACGTTCCTTATCGCCTTTCTTCAGGGACTGGGCGGTGTTGAAGGCTTTGACAAAACCCTGTACATCCGCATGGTCGGTAATACAGATGCCTTCGTGGCCAAGATTCCAGGCATAGGTTACGACTTCCTCAGCTTTACAGACGGCGTCCATTTCAGACATATTGGTATGACAGTGCAGTTCCACGCGCTTTTCCGCGGCCGGATCAACCGTCTTGGGGACTTCTTCCTCATCCATCTGCACGGCTGTCATAACAAGATCCTTGGCATAGGTATCAAACACCACAGAGCCGTAAATGCTGTAGCGTTTGCCTTTTTTTAATCCATCCAGTTCTTCCGCTGTGAAGTTGCGGCCTTCAAAGGCTTTGACCTGAATCGCATCCGTACCGTCATAAACCGAGAACGTTTTGATCTTCTTGCCAAGCTTTGTGATGATCGTTTCATCCGCAAATACATCCGCTGTGATCCTGATATCATCAACCTGATCAGCGACATCCTTCAGCTGCACCAGCGGCCAGTTTTCACGCTTAGCGCTCTTGTAGCGGGGCTTCTTTTTGGGTTCTTCCACCTTTACCGGTTCCGGTTCCTTTTTGCGGATCACTGTTTCGATTTCCGGGATCTGTTCTTCATGAAGCTCAAACAGCGCATGAAGATCCGGAAGGCCGATCCGGCTGAAGTAATCTTTCAGTTCAATCGAAAAGGCTTCTCCCTGTTCCTTCTGTCGCTGCGTTTCAAACTGGAAGCGCACCAGTTTCTGATCTGCGTCATAGATCAGAGTGGAATCCTTCAGTATGGAAAGCTCCGGATCCTGTTCATAAAGGAAAAACAGATACTTTTCCAGTTCATTCATCGCAATCGAAGCGTCAGCGGCCTGAACGCTGAGATCAACCGGGCAGCCGCAGGATGTGCTCATCCAGTCACGCAATGCCACATAGTCCGAAAATGACAGTACATGCGTATGTTTCAGATCACATGCGATACGTCTTCCGGTACGATAAAAACGCACCCGTTCCACCTCAACGGAACCAAGGTGTTCCAGTCCGGGCGCCGCTTGTTTTTCAAATAGTTTTTCCAGTAACATTCCCATAAAAATTACGCAACGCCATTCTAACACGCTATCTCTGAAAAACGAGGCTTGACATTATCCGCCCTCTTTGAAAAAAGAACATCCGGGATTCCGAATGTTCTGTCCGATTTATTTGAAGAAATTCTTGAGCAGTTTCTTGGCAGACCGGATGCCGATGTTCATTGCCTCGTTTTCCAGTCTGTTTTTTGCCTTTCGGGCAAGACGATCGCCCCATTCCGCCTGCTCCTTTTCCTTTTTCGCTTTCTCACGGGCTTCCTGACGTTCTTTCTGTTCCTGCAGTTTGGCGTCTTTCTTCGCCTGTTCTTCAGCTTCCTTTTCCGCCTCTTCCTGTGACCGGATATCATCCATCGCCTCATAGGCAGAATCCGGATCAAAGGCTTTTTCATATTTTCCGTAAATACTGTCGCCTTCGATATAACGCAAAACTTTTTCTTCTGCCGCAACACTCATGGATGACTTCGGAGGCAGAATTTTGGTCTTCTGTACAATCGTAGGCGCACCTTCTTCATCCAATACGGAAACAAGCGCTGTACCGGTCTTCATGTTGGTAATTGTTTCAGCTACATCAAGGTCCGGGTTTGGACGGAAGGAGTCAGCTGCCATCTTGACGTCTTTGATTTCCGCCGGAGTATAGGCACGCAGGCTGTGCTGAATCCGGTTGGAAAGCTGGGCAAGCACTGCGTTTGGAATATCTGCCGGAGACTGGGTACAGAAGAAAACGCCCACGCCTTTGGAACGAATCAGCTTTACGGTCTGTTCGATCTTGTCTACCAGCTGTTTCGGCGCATCGTCAAACAACAGATGTGCTTCATCAAAGAAGAAGACCATCTTCGGCTTGTCCCCGTCGCCGACTTCCGGCAGACGGTTGTACAGCTCATTCAGCATCCATAACAGGAAGGTAGAATACAGAATCGGATGCTGGAACAGCACTTCACATTCCAGCATGTTCATCACGCCAAGTCCGCCTTCTGTGCTCATCCAGTCATCAATATTCAATGCCGGCATACCGAAGAACTTATCACCGCCCTGCTCTTCCAGCTGCAACAGATGCCGCTGAATCGCACCAACGGACTGCTTGGATACATTGCCATAGCGCACGGTATAGTCCTTGGCATGTTCACCAACATAAGCGGTCATGGCCTGCAGGTCTTTGAGATCAATAATATCGAGCTCCATGTCAGAGGCAATCCGGAAGATGATATTCAATACTCCTTCCTGTGCCTCGGTAAGGCCCATAATACGGCTCAGCAGCATCGGTCCCATATCCTGCATCTTTGCCCGTACCGGATGACCATAGTTCTGATAGACATCAAAGAAGTGAACCGGATACTTGCGCACTTCATAGTCGGTAATGCCCATGGATTCCAGACGCCCGCTGATACCGGCCATATCACCTTCATTGATCATGCCGGACAGATCGCCTTTGACATCCGCAATAAAGGTCGGAACACCCAGTTCGGATAAAGACTCGGCAATTACTTTAAGCGTTACAGTTTTACCGGTGCCGCTGGCGCCGGCAATCAAGCCATGCCGGTTCATCTGAGATGGAATCAGGCAGACTTCGAGATCATCTGCTTTGCCAAGAAGAATTTTTCCGTCTTTTAACATCGTTCAATCCTCTTTCTGTTTCAGGCTTTTAATTCATAGCCGCCAACACTGCGTATGCGAAGTTTATAGCAGGAACCCTTACCGAACACCGCCTCCATCGCCGCGATATATGCATTGGTATCTTCAAGGGGCACAAATGCCTGGATCGTTCCGGCAAAGCCGCCGCCATGTACGCGCCATGCGCCTTTTCCATCCAGCAGTTCCTGACTGATGGCAAGACCTACCGCCAGTGACTGGTGCATGCGTTCTGCCGGCGGATAGACATTCTGCAGATACATGAAGCTTGACTGGCCGCTGGCAATGACCTGATTCAGGAAGAAACGGATTTCTTCCGTCTCCAGTGCCTGTACTTCATCGACGACGCGGTCTGTTTCCTTCAGGAAATGATAGGAGCGCAGGAAGGCACGGTCACCGCACTGCTCACGGATTTCCTTCGCATGCGCAAGCAGATCTTTTACCGTCACTTCCGAAAGAACGGTTTTGCCCATCACTCTGGCTGCCGCCTTCATTTCATTTGGAACCAGGGAATACTCATCGGAGAGGTCCGCATGCGACTGTTTGCAGTCGGTAAGAATCAGGGCGTAGCCATGCTTGTCGAGTTCAAACGGAATATTGCGGACAACCGGGTTCTCTTTGACTTTGAAGTCAATCGTGACAAATCCGCCGACGGAACAGGCCATCTGATCCATCAGACCGCTGGCTTTGCCAAAGTACACATTCTCTGCGTACTGACCTACCATTGCCTGTTCGATAGGAGAAACCGCTCCGCCGTTATAGACCTCAGAAAGAATCTCGGCAATCAGGATTTCAAATGCGGCAGAACTTGACATGCCGCTTCCAGGCAGAACATCCGATTCGGCATAGCAGTCAAAGCCGCCGATCTGGTGTTTATTCTGCAGAAACTTCGCCGCAATCCCGCGAATCAGAGACTCTGTCGTATTGTATTCGGATTCACGGATATCAATATCGCTGATATCAACCGGATCAACATTGAAAGCATCCGCATAGTAACGGATCACCGGTTCTTCATGCGGGCGAACGACTGCCAGGACATCCAGGTCAATCGAAGCTGCCAGAACTCTGCCCAGCTGATGATCTGTATGGTTGCCGCCGACTTCGGTACGTCCAGGGGCTGAGAAGAGCCGCACTTCGCCTTCTCCCAACTGTTCTTTTGCCCGGTCCAGCACCCGGATATACCGTTCCCTCTGCGCTGAAACACGGGAGGCGCCATACAGGAATTCCAGTTTGTCATCCAGAGCACCGCTCTGTACGTTCTCTTTCCATTCTGCGATATTCATTGTCCTTTTCTCCTTTATTTGACGAGTTTTTCAAATGCATTTCGGGCGGCGTTCTGTTCCGCCTGTTTTTTCGAAGAACCGCTTCCGGTTCCCATAATCAGGTCATCGACAACCGCATTCATCACAAACGTCGGATTGTTGGCCGGACCGCTTTCCGATACAAGTTCATACTTTACGGATTTGCGTTTATCCGTCTGCACGTATTCCTGCAGCTTCGTCTTATAATCCTTGAATACTTCCGCATTGGCCGGATGAACGATATAGGCATCCATCGCCAGGTGCAGAAACTTTTCTGCCGCTTCATACCCCTGATCCAGAAACAACGCGCCTAGAAACGCTTCAAACATATCGGCGATAATCGCATCCTTATCTCTGCCGCCGGTTTTCTCTTCGCCGGTTCCCAGCAGCAGAAACTGATTGAGCTGAAGTTTGCGGCCATAACCGGCCAGCGCTTTTTCGCAGACAAGACTGGAACGAAGTCTTGTCATTTCTCCTTCCGAAAGCGGCGGTTCCAGTGGATAGATCTGTGTGCTGGACCACAGCTGCAGTACGGCATCGCCCATGAACTCAAGCCGTTCATTATCATGCCGGTTGCGATGTTCATTCGCATAGCTTGAATGAATAAATGCCTGCTGAATCAACTGCTTATCGTGAACGGTTATGCCGATGCCTTTCAGCCATTCCGTAATTTCCAAAGTAATTCCCCCTAATCAATCGAAACATCATCTTTCAGATGATCTAGAAATGATATGACATCCGGATCATCCGGATCTTTCATAATATCTGCCGCATCCCTGCGTGCGGTATTCATGATTGCGGTATCCTCCGCCAGGTTTCCAAGCACCAGATCCGGAAGTCCGCTCTGTCTTGTCCCAAGTATATCACCCGGCCCTCGCAGCCGTAAATCTTCCATCGAGATTCGGAAGCCGTCATCGGTATCAACCAGTACCTGCAGGCGTTCCAGAGAGACTGGATCTTTGGATTTAGTTAACATCCAGCAGTGTCCCTGTTCACTGCCGCGCTGTACCCGACCGCGCAGCTGATGAAGCTGTGACAGGCCGAACCGATCAGCGTCATAAATGATCATGCCTGTCGCATTGACAACATTCATGCCGACTTCCACAACTGTCGTAGAAACTAATACCTGCACTTCGTTGTCCGCAAAGCGCTTCATGACCGCTTCTTTTTCCAGTGAACTCATCCGTCCATGGAGAAGTGCAACGTGATAGTCACCAAACAGTTTCTGCAACGCCGTAAATACATCCTGGGCCGCACGGGCTGGTGTTTCTTCATGTTTCTCAATGGCCGCGGTTATCACATACAGCTGTCTTCCTTCTTTGAGCAGTGCCATTACCTCATTGAGCACCGAGCGAAAGCTGTTTTCTTTGATTAATACCGTTTTCACCGGTTTCCGTCCGGATGGCAGTGTTTCTATCGTGGATACATTCATATCGCCATACAGCGCCGAAGCCAGAGTGCGCGGAATCGGTGTTGCGCTCATGAGCAGAAAATCAGCTTGATTTCCTTTTTCCCGGAGAGTCTTGCGCTGATTGACGCCAAAGCGCTGCTGTTCATCCGCTACTACAAGCCCCAGATTGGCAAAGGTTACTGTTTCCTGTAACAGGGAATGCGTGCCGATGATCACATCTGCAGCCCCCGTATGAATCAGTTCCAGTACGTTCTGCTTTTCTGCGGTCGTCAAGCCGCTGTAAAGCACAACAGTACGAATGCCAAAGGGTCCCAGCATCTGATCGATGGTCGCGGCATGTTGGCGAGCCAGTACTTCCGTTGGCGCCAGTAGCGCAGCCTGATAGCCTGCAGTTACACAGGCCGCCATGGCAATGGCCGCTACCGCTGTTTTGCCGCAGCCGACATCTCCCTGAATCAGCCGATACATGGGAGACGTGGATGCCATATCCGCAAGAATATCCTGGAGCGCTTTATTCTGCCCGTCGGTCAGCGTAAACGGAAGTGCCGCAATCACCCGTTCTACAAATGCCTTGTCGTAATTGCGCGGCGGTTTATAGACATAGATGCGGTTATCCTGCTTCAGCAATTCAATCGAAGTAAAATAGCGCAGGAATTCTTCGTACTTCAATGTCCGCACGGCCTGTTTCAGATCATCTTCCGTTTCCGGATTATGAATGTAATGCAGGGCGGTTTCCCTTGGCAGCAGCTTGTAGGCACGCTGATAGCGGATCGGTACCCGATCTTCAATCGTTCCACCCAGAGCTGCGAATGCCTTCTGAATGCAGTCGCGGATCGTGCGCTGCTGAATACCGGCCTTGGTGGAATAGACTGGTGTAATGCGGCTTTGTTCAGACAGTGCCTTTGTATTATAGGTCATTGCCGTGATGCGGTTTTTGCCGGAGACGATGCCGGTAATGGTTATGACATCTCCATCCTTCAGCGTCTTTGCCCAGGGGCGGTTAAAGATCGTGATGGACAGCACTTCCTCCATTGCCAGCACCTGAAAACGGGCAATGTTTCTTCCTTTGAAGTAATTGGAGGAAACACGTCCGATAACGGTTCCTTCAAAGGTCACTTTTTCTTTTTCCTTCCAGGTTGAAGGATCAGAGGTATTGAGAATGTCATAGCGAAATGGGTAATAGGAAAGCAGATCCTCCGCACGGTGAAGGCCTAATGCCTCCATGGCTTCGATCCGCTTCGGTGTCAGTTTCAATCGTTTGTCCGTAAGATCCATACCAGTGATTATTATACCGTATGGACATCAGACAAAGCGGTGCGGAACGACAAAAAAGAGTCCCTTATTCGGACTCCGTTATCAGATAACGCCTGCGCAGGGTTGCGATATCTTCTTGCTTCAGGCCAAGGGCTTTCCTGACGTAGGTTTCAAAATCTCCGTACGTTTCATCAACGCTGTTCAAAAATGCCTGCAGGTAGGATGCGTCTGCCCCAAACAGATACTGAATCGTTTCATCGGACAGCTGTCTTCCACCAGCCTGTTTCAAAACAAACTGTTTGAACTGTGCGAGCGTATCTTTCTGATACGCATTGGTCGCAAGATAATCCTGCAGGATGTCTTCCTCCGACACGCCAAGTATTTTTTCGATGATGACAGCTGCCATTCCGGCACGGTCTTTCCCGGCCGAACAATGCCAGAGCACTGCTTTTGGATGATCTTCAAGCAGCACCTGAAGAAATGTTTTGAATGCATGATTTCCTTTTTCACTGTGTGGAAACTTGGTATACATCCCTGCCATGAGCCTGCGGGCATCTTCCGCTTCCAGCTGCAGGTTCTCCGCCATGCGTTTCTGTGAGTTGTTATCGCGGGTAATGCCGGCACTGGAAAAATCATCAACGACGGGGAGATGTAAATAAGTAATGCCGGGAAGGATGATATCCTCCTCTTCGCTGCGTTCCGGAATGGAACGGAAATCAATGACGGTATCGATCAGTGCCAGCAGTTTTTCCTGATCTGCTTCACTGAGACGGTGCAGATGCGAAGAGCGGATCAGACAGCCGGAACGGATTACAGATCCGTCTTCGGTCTTCATTCCGCCAAGGTCGCGGGTGTTATGAAGCTGATCAAACGATAAGCGTTTACTGGTTGTCATAGTTACCTCTTTTGCATGAATGAAGGCAGAATCGAAACGATCCTGCCTGAATGGTTTTACTCAACACCAATGATGAAGCTGTAGACCGGCTGTCCGCCGTTCTGGATCTCTACATCTACCTCAAAGTGCTTTTCGATATAAATATTGACGCGTTCGATTTCCTCTTCGGTCGTATCTGCACCACGGATCAGCGTAACGATGCCGCTGTCTTCATCGATCATCTGATCAAGCAGCTGACAGGTCGCATCCAGCTTGTCACGGCTGGTCAGTACGATCTCGCGGTTCAGCAGTCCCATGTAGTCACCTTCATGGATCTCTCTGCCTTCGATCGTTGTATCCTTGATGGAATAGGTGATCTGACCGGTCTTAACCGAACGGATTGCTTCATTCATGACATCCGTATTGGATTTGACATCCGCTTCCGGATTGAACTGGATGCATGCCGCAAGCCCCTGCGGGATTGTCTTTGTCTCAAGAACGATGATGTCCTTGCCTTCCGTTACATCGGCAGCCTGACGGGCAGCCATGATGATATTCGAGTTATTCGGAAGAATGAAGACATGACGGGCATTGACCTTGGCAATCGCTTCCACAAAATCCTCAGTGGAAGGATTCATCGTCTGACCGCCAGAGACAACGTAGTCTGCACGATAGTCACGGAACAGCTTTTCAAGGCCTTCACCGGCACAGACTGTGATGATGCCGTATTCCTGTTCCTTTGCGGCTTTCTCCGTTTCCAGAATGGAAGGCTTCATATCACCGCTTTCCGGATCGATCTGAATCTGGCGGAACTCACCATAGCGCTGACCGATATTAAGTGCTTCGCCAGGGGAGAGTGTCGATACGCGTGTCTTTACGCAGTCTCCATCTACGACAACTGTCACATGATCACCGATTCCGGCCAGTTTGTCACGGAACTTGGATTCCTTGAACAGATGCATGCCCTGTTCTGCCAGAGAAAGAATGAATTCAACGCGATAACCGACACGTACCTCATCACTTGTCTTAGAGGTATCAGCACCAGCTTCCTGAATCGGATTGCCATCCAGATAAGCCTTGAAACCTTCAAAGATTGACACCAGACCAGATCCGCCGGAGTCAACAACTCTCGCTTCTTTGAGAATCGGCAGTAATTCCGGCGTATGATCCAGACTCTTCTGTGCCTCCTCGCAAAGTACGGTCACATACTCTTCCAGCGATGCCTGCGGGTTGGCTTCCATAAATTTGGAAGAAGCCTCACAGGATTCGCGTACAACTGTAAGAATCGTTCCTTCTACCGGACGCATAACGGCTTTGTAGGCCATCTTGGAACCATTGTTCATGCAGGAGGAGAAATCCGCTGCGGTCAGTTCTGTCTTATCGCCAATAGCCTGATAAAAGCCACGGAAGATCTGCGAGGTAATAACGCCGGAGTTTCCGCGCGCGCCCATCAGCAATCCTCTGCTTAAGGTCTTGGCTACGGTCGGCAGATCTTCACTGCCGGACTTGCGGACTTCACTGATGCCATTGGTAAAGGTCAGTGACATATTGGTTCCGGTATCGCCATCCGGTACCGGGAATACGTTCAGCGCGTCGACTTCTTTCTTGCGGTTGTTCAGGTTGTTACAGCCGCTTTCGAGCATTTCCTTTAACTGTTTGCCATTTATCTTATCCATGACTTTACTCCATTACCTGAACGCCCTGTACGAATACGTTCACACTTACGATTGATTCTGAGAGCGACTTTTCAAGCACATACTTGACCTTCTTCTGCGCTTCCTGAACCACTTCGGAAATCTTCACTCCGAAGCTTACGATAATATACAGATCGATGATCAGTCCGTCCTCTGTCTGCTTGACCACAACGCCGCGGGAATAGTTTTCCAGATTCAGAAGTTCTGCCCATCCGTCACGGATGATCTTCTTGCTGGCCATACCGACAACGCCATAGCATTCTGTAATTACACCGCCCGCAAGTGAGGCAACTGCATTTTCGGTTACGCTGATTTCGCCGTATCTTGTCTTTTTTTCTACCGTCATATGTATTCCTCTATCAAAACGTAATTATTATATATCAGAGAATTCATGTTTTCAGAGATTTGCTTCAGAAGATGCCGCAAGTACCTTATCTTCCCGGTCATGAATGATCGTACTTCCCGATGGAAGCGAATCCATCAGCCAGACGTTTCCGCCAATGACGCAATGGTCACCGATCGTTGTTTCACCGCCCAGAATCGTTGCGTTGGCATAGACAACCACATGACTGCCGATATTCGGATGCCGTTTGCCGCCTTTGACCGGGTTGCCTTCTGCGTCCTTCGCAAAACTCTTGGCTCCGATTGTAACACCCTGGTACAGTTTGACATGATCACCAAGGACAGCTGTTTCTCCAATGACGATGCCGGTACCATGGTCGATGCAGAAGTAGCGGCCGATCGTTGCGCCAGGGTTGATGTCGATACCGGTCTTTTCATGTGCATATTCCGTCATGATTCTGGGAATATACGGTACACCCAGGGTATAAAGCTCATGGGCAATACGGTAAATGGATATCGCATAAAAGCCTGGATAGCAGAGTATGACTTCCGCTCTGCTTTTGGCTGCCGGATCCCCCTCATAGATTGCCTGGATATCCGTATCCATCAGCTCCATGATAGCTGGCAGGCGGTTTAAAAATGCCTCTGCCAGTTCTTCCGCCTTCATCATATTGCGGCCGGAAAAGCACAATGCCGCAGATATTTCCCCTTTCAGGTCTTCAAACAGTTCATCAAATGCCTGTTCAACCGTAAGGTCATTGTAATGGTAGTAGCCTGGCAATAAGACTACCTGTGTCTTTTTGATCAGAGATACAACCCGGGTGCGGTCACTGATCCGCTTTGGCGCATTCAGATCATTCTTTCTTGCGTTTCGGATTGCCTCCAGAATTTCATTGCGTTTTTCGTTCATCGTGTTTCTCCATCACTCTGCCGCTGTTGTTTGTTTTGGATCTGCAGTAGCTTCGGGATCTGCAGATGCTTCAGGATCTGCCGTTGCCTCGGTGGTTTCACCGGTTTCCTCATTCCCTTCCAGTTCTTCTTCCGGAATATCAAGATAACCCTTGCTGTACCAGCCTTCAAAATAGTGGTTCAGAAAGTCATCATCCCGGATATCCTGACCATACGCATCAATCGGAATGAGGATGCGGTTGCCCTCTTCATCCAGATAGTAGCTGCCGTTATTATCCTGGTAATAGTGTTTGACCGCCCGGTCACCCCACTTATTATAAATATAATTGCCTTCTTCATCCGTCCAGTACTCCAGAATGATTTCTTCTTCATCCCATGGGCAGGCACGTGCAGCTGCGACGGTATTGCCATTATCCGCGTACAGACAGTTTTCCTTGTTTTTGATCAGTTTCGATAGTTTTGGATAATCATTTACCAGCGTCAGAGAAAAATAGTTGGTAAAGAAGATGCCTCCATCCCGCATGCGGATTTCGATTGCTTCGGGATCATAGGAAAGTGGATACTGGATCACTTCCGCCATATCTTCAATCCGTTCCGGATGAATATCCTTAAAACCGGTCGTCAGCAAATGCGTTGCGTTTTCTTCATTGAAACCGGTAATAAACGGAATGCGCGAAATGACAGACATCAGCTCGCTGGTCAGATTGATGACGGAACCGTCCGTGAATAAAACGGTTGGCTCCTCTTCATCATAGCGGTAGCCGATTGGCTGTTTTTCCGTTACCTCAATTTCAATGATGTTGTCATGAAGCAGCTGCACACTGGCGGATTCAACCAGGCCGTTTTCTTCAATGCGCGCTTCAATCACCGAAGGAAACTGCAGGTAAAACAGATCATTGATCGTTACATTGGCGCTCTTTTGAACCTGTGCCTTGGTGAGGTAATTATTACCGCGGACGGAAACAGCCTTGACCCTGCTTCCTGGTGAAAAGATATAGGAGAGGATCAATAACGCAAACGCAAAAAAAACGGCAATGAAGAAAAGCCGCGGGCGCGCACGTTCAAAAGCCTCGTTGTCTTTGGCAACGGCACGTTCCTCAAATATGGTATCGACTCCCGGCTCTGCAGCCGGAAGCTTGTTTACTTCCTGTTCGGCCAATTAAAACGCTCCACTTCCATATGAAGACGGATCTGATACTGCGCTTCGACCCGCTCCTTGATCTCATCGACAAGGGAGAGGAAATCTCTGGCTGAGGCACCGTCTTCATTCACAATGAAATTCACATGTTTTTCGCTGACCATGGCACCGCCGATGCGTTTGCCGCGATAGCCAATCCCTTCAATCAGCTTCCAGGCCGGCACTTCCTCCGGATTGCGGAAAACAGAACCGGCGCTTGGCTTATCCAGCGGCTGCGAGGACATCCGACGTTCCCGACGGGAATCCATCAGCTCGCGGATCTCATTAACATCCTTTGGCACAAGATGAATTCTTGCGGCAATGATGATCCAGTCGGTATGCGTCTGGAAGATGCTTTTACGGTAAGCAAATTCACATTCGCTGCAGGGCATCCATTCAAACTTGCCATCCCGGTATACAAATACCTGATCGATGACATCACTCATGGAACTCTTGTATGCGCCGGCGTTCATAAACGTTACACCGCCTACAGATGCCGGAATGCCTGAGGCAAACTCCAGTCCGGAAAGACCGTTTTTCATTGCCTGATAGGACAATGCGATGATGGAGCAGCCAGCCTGTGCAATCAGATCATTGCCGATGAAATAATAATCATCAAACTTGTCGAGACGGATGATGACGCCTTCAAATACGTCATCGGAACAAAGCAGGTTGGAACCTTTTCCGATCACCTTATAGGGAACCTTGCGTTCCTTCAAAAGACTGACCAGTGCATCGAGTGCGACTGTACTGTCGGGATAGGCAACATAGCGTGCCGGGCCGCCAATCCGAAGTGTCGTCATCGTTGAAAGCGGCACATCGCATTCAATCTCTGCAATATCATTCATGAGTTCCAATAAATCATTGCTCATTTACATAACTCCTTCAGCCAGGCCGCAGTATCTGCACAGGCATTTGGTTTTCCCATTTCCCTGGCGGCTGCCTGCATCTTCTTCCGTCCCTCGCTGTCATTCATCAGCTTGTTTACGGTATCTGCCAACAGCTCCGGGGTAAGATCCTTTTCCTCCAGCAATACTGCCGCGCCATGTTCAGACAGTTCCAAAGCATTATAATACTGATGGTTATTCGGCACAAACGGGCTCGGAATCAAAACGGAAGGCACCCCTGCCGTCGCAATTTCCGCCAGCGTTGTAGCCCCTGCCCGGCAGATCGCCAGGTCCGACAGCTTCAGCATGCCTGCACCATCCACATAATCCCTGATCACAACATTCGGATTTTCGGTCGTAAAGGTATAGGGATTCTTTTTACCTGCCGCAATCAGCACCTGAAAATCACCGAAGCGCGCACAGGCTTCATCTATGATTTTTGATACCGATGCCGATCCAAGGCTGCCCATCATAACCGTCACAACCGGTCGGCTGGCGTCAAGGCCGTATTCTTCCAGCAGCTTTGGGTTTTTCTGTATGGATGCGGATACGGAAGCCTGCGGGTTGCCAAGCACACGCACCTTCTTTGAATCAAAATCTCTGGCACTGCGCTCATAGGCAAGCTCTACTGCGTCCGCAAACCGGCCAAGAAATACATTTGCCTTTCCGGCATAGGAATTCTGCTCACTGATCATGGTCGGTATGCCAAGCTGATGCGCCGCAATAATAAGCGGTACTGAAATATAATTGCCAAACCCGATACAGGCGTCCGGCTGCTCCTGCTTCAGAAGTTTTTTCGTATCACGGATCGCCTTCAGCATTGTAATCAGATAAGCAATTTTATGGACAATGCCACCTTGGGTTGTTTCAATATCCATTGCGATCAGGGGATAACCGTGTTCCGGAATCAGCGTTGATTCCAGACGCTGGGAAGAGCCAATAAAGGTTACCCTTACCCCTTCCTGTTTCAGATAGTCCGCCAGTGCAAGGGCCGGGTATATATGTCCGCCGGTTCCGCCGGCTGCGATCATTACATGTTTCATGGCATTAGTGTACCACGCCAAATCCAATAAGAATGGCATATAATGTCAGTTATGAAACGAACTGTTCTTTTATGCGCCGGATTACTGTTTGGCCTGTGCGGGTGTCGCAGTTCTGCCGCCCATGGAATTCAGCCAACGGAACCGGCAAAACAGCTTGATCTCAGCAATCTGGAAACAGCCTATGTACAGGAATGTATTGAAGCGTTCCTCTTTGACGGCGATGCCTTGCCGTCTGAGACCCCAATGGGCACATCACTGGAATGGTCTGTTGAACAGGGTCACGCAGCACTGGAACAGAATGTTCTTCATAAAACAGAAGGAGCGCTGGAATACGAGCCGCTTGTTCTGTCTGTTGCGTATGGAGAAAACCAGCTGACTTTTGATTCGCTGCAGCTGCTCGATGAACCGGTAGCCTATGTGATCTCCTATTTCACCAGTGAAGGAACAGACAACGAACAATTAAAGCTGGCTTATACCTTCAATGGGGAATACTGGTTCAAGGTCCATGAAGATAAAGGTATTCTGAAACCTTCCATTGGCACTAAGCGTCTGCGTGATCCTGCGCTGGTGCGAAAAGAAAACGGAACCTTCTCCTTACTGGCAACACAGGGTTATGACACCGACTCCATCTATGTATATGACAGTGATGATCTTGCGACTTATAAGAATGAACGGATGATCCTGCTGAATGTATCTTCCAAAGAACTTCCGATGAGTGGGAAACAGGCCTGGGCGCCGGAAGCGTTCTACGATCCGTATCTGAAAACCTATGTAATCTTCTGGTCATCACCGGAAGACGGAGGCATCTTTTATTCCACCAGTGATGATCTCATTACCGCTTCCTATCCCAGAAAGCTGAATGATCCCGGTTATCCGGTTATTGATATTACAATGGTCCACAGTACGCATGGCTGGACGGCCATTCTCAAAGATGAACGGGAGCCAATGGAAGACTACTCGCAGGTAATACGAGGCAATGGCCTTACCTGGGCTTCCATCGATTCCTTTTCCGAACCGATCTATCAGCGCCATCAGGTAGAAGGACCGATGATTCTGAAGTCCATGGAATCTGAGGCATGGTATGTTGTGGTCGATGATTATACACGAAGTGCCTATAAGATGCTTAAGACAGCTGATATCGAATCTGGAGCGTTTCAGGAGCTGGAGGATACAGATCTTATGATTCCGCTGGAACAGCCTTCACACGCAAATGCGATCCGGGTTACCTGGAAAGAACTGGAGCGTCTGAATCAGGCATTTGGACAATAAAACAATTGTTCATGAAATGAATTCACATAATTTTCACATCTTATGTTACAGAAAATAGATTGAAAACTGTCTGAAACTGTCCTAAAATATAGATGTCGCATAGAGCAACACAAGAAAGGACAATTTATGAGAAGCATCGACAGTAAGACCATTTTTATGGTCGATTACGAGACCGATTCTTCCGTGGTCCGTGAATATATGACGACCATTGATTATCAGAAGTTATTACTGAGCGAACGAAATGGAAGCATCAAAATCATGAACCTCATGAAGATTGGAAACGTAAATGAGAAGGCTGCTTAAGCCTTCTCTTTTTGTTTTGTCTCATTCATATACTGTTTCATCTGCGCCTCATAGCCCTGCAGTACGTCTTCCAGAATCTCTGTTTCATCCAGCCCGTAATCATTGAGCAGCGCCAGCAGTGAAAACAGACAGCTGCCAGCTTCATGTTTCATTTCTTCACTTGCCTGAAACGAACGGTACCCGTAATCCGTTGCCTCGAGGATGGTCTTGCCAAGCTCGCCGATCTGCGTGACCAGATCGATATAACGGCTTTCCGGGCTGGCAGTCAGTTCATACCGCTCAATCAGCTGTTTTACTTTTTCCTGCATCGAGTTTGATTCGCTTTCTTCTCGGTTTGTATAAGCCTTTATTGTAGGACTCAAAGCGCAATACATCTTCGATGATGTAGCCCTTTTCCCCCTTTTTCAAGACGCCGATGTTTACAAGGAGTTCCAGACACCGCTCCACAAAGCGCGGTGTTACTTCAAGGTCCCTGGCTGTTTCTTCAATATCCGCAACCCATTCGGCATCGGTGCGTTTTACCGCAATATACGAACACAGCATATATTCAAACGGATACTTCTGAAAATAGAAGGAGTTCATGGCCTGATCCATGAAGAGCGACAGACTTTCTGCTTCCTTCATTAAGAAGTTGTTCTGTCTCAGCAGAACAGGTTTGTTTACAGGAAGCGGAAGTGAAATCACTTCAACATCGGTTTCACAGATTGCCCGGATATGGGCACGGCCATCTTCCCGGAATAAGACTGTTTCATCAAACACGCCGCGGTTGGCATAGCGCCCCAGCACCAGTCCTGGCTTTTTCTCAATTGGAATCAACGTCCGAACTGTACCGCTGATCAGAAAATATACCGCGTCCGCAACTTCTCCGTCATCACACAGGATATCTCCGGCATTCCAGCTCTGCCGCTGCGGATTCACAATATCGTCCAGTTCAATCCCGTATTCCTTCAGGATGTCGAGATGTGTCTGTAATGTTTCAAGTTCTTTCATACCAAAAAAATTTTAGCACTGCGCTATTAAAATAGCGATAACTCCCCTCTTCCTTTTTCAGCTATTTTCCTGTCTTCTGATCTGCCAGATATTTTGCCAGCAGATGCAGTCCCTGCACAAATTCACCATCCCGAACCAGCTGATCCAGCTCCTCAGACGTACAGGTCAGTCGTTCAAGAAACTCCGTCTCATCAAGCTCCTGTTCTGCCGAACAGATACAGTCATCTGCCGCAAACAGA
>JAFWJY010000152.1 GCA_017514525.1 Solobacterium sp.
GTAGAAGAAGTACTGACTTCCGACACCGCCATCATAATTCAGAAACAGTTCATCAATCAGATACCGGTTCACCCAGGAATCGAGATCAATCCTGGATTCCCAGTCTTCCTGATTCTGTACTGCATTCAAAACATCCCGCAGCGAATCCGCCATCTGTTCGGCCCGTGCGTTGGAAACCACTTTGGGGTAAACAACCTCAAGGCTGACGCCATCCGAGAAGTAGTAGGACGGTTTTCCTTCACGGATATGATTGTCAAGATTCATTTCCAGCAGATAGCTTGCGGCATCGAGCTTCAGCCAGTCACGGTCTGAACGAACCCGCTCACACAGCTGATACAGCCCTGCATATTCTCCGTTGAAATACACATCCGCCATCCGGGTATCCGGCGCAAAACAGGAATAATTGCCTACCTCTTTTGCCAGATCATAAATCATCCAGTTGCGCAGAAAGGAGGGATCCATCGCATTGGATACCAGGATATATTCTGTTCCATTTCCCATTCCGAGCACATTCCAGGCCTTGCTTAATTCCAGCCGGTAAGATTTCTTGTCCTGTTCCCAGCTCCAGTTGCCATGGCCTTTTATGTAATCTTTTCCTTTACTGCGATAGTCCATATGACCCGTTTCATCGACTACTGTGACAACCGCCTGTTCCCTGACCGAATGATCGGAGGAACTGTTTACCGTCTCCATACTGCCGCTGGCCGAATCAATATAAATTGTCGCAACAGCTTCAGACTTCACAAAGCAGATTCTGCTGGCCAGCCCGTCAATAGTGCCTTCCATCGCGTAGAGATGATCATATTCCAGATTGTCTCGTTTCAGAAAGCTGCGGATGTCCTCACCGTCAACCTTCACCGTGCCATTCAGAACCTGCGCCGAAACATGTTCAAAGTCAGCGTAGGATGGCAGAAACACATAACACGCGTCGGTGTCATTCCAGCAGGTGATTCGTTTCGAACCGCGGTCTGCGTGTATTTGAAACGATAAACCTGTCAGCTCTTCCGTTTCTGTTCGAAGTCCGTACGCAATCAGCGCAATAAAAAAAACAAAAAACGGAACGATCCAGATGACTGCCCTGCGCTTACTCATTTCACTACCTGCGACCATGATAGCCAGATTTGAGAGAAAATTTCAAACAATTACCGGAAAAGGTCCGATTCTCTGCCAATTATGTGCTATTATAACGACACATATCGGGATCTGATATCCTAAAATTGCAAGTTTTTGTTGTTTTAAGCAACATGGAGGGATTATGAAAAAGCTATCGCTAACTCGCCTGGCAGAAACCGTCATTCAGACCCGCAAAGCAAACAAGATGACACAGGCGCAGCTCGCCGCTGAAACCGGAATCAACCGTTCTGTATTAAGCCATCTGGAAAGCGGTGAATACACGCCTTCCATTGACCAGCTGCAGGCGCTGGGAACCGTTTTGAACTTTGAACCGGTTGATCTGTTTGAAGAAGACAACCCGCGTGACGCTTCCCGTCCTGGAAAGCCACGCCGCATCGCTATTGCGGGTACCGGTTATGTCGGACTGTCCCTTGCGGTGCTTCTGGCACAGCATAATGAGGTCACTGCGGTTGATATCATCGAAGAGAAAGTCAACAAGCTCAATCAGTTCATTTCACCAATTCAGGACACCTATATTGAGCAGTATCTTTCCGAGGCAAAAGCCGGCAAGAGAACGCTGCATCTGCACGCCACAACAGATGGTGCCTCCGCATACAAAAACGCAGAGTTCATCATCATCGCTGCACCAACCAACTATGATCCATCCCTGAACTTTTTTGACTGCTCTGCCGTTGAATCGGTCATTGAACTGATTCAGAGCGCTACCAAAGGCAACCCAAAAAAACCGCTGATTGTCATTAAATCAACGATACCGGTTGGCTATACCGAACAGCTTAAGCAGAAGTATGAAAACATCAATCTGATCTTCAGTCCGGAATTCCTGCGGGAATCCAAAGCACTCTACGATAACCTTTACCCCTCCCGCATTATTGTCGGATGCGATGATTCCACCAGAAAACAGGCCGAGGAATTTGCCCATCTGCTGGAACAAGGCGCACTCAAGCATCCGATCGACATCCTGTTTATGGGCACCACGGAAGCGGAAGCGACCAAGCTGTTTGTCAACACCTATCTCGCGCTGCGCGTTTCCTACTTCAATGAATTAGATACCTACGCGGAAGTAAAGGGACTGGATACCGCCCCGATCATCAAAGGTGTCTGCCTGGATCCCCGTGTTGGCGATTATTACAACAACCCTTCCTTTGGTTATGGCGGCTACTGTCTGCCGAAAGATACCAAGCAGCTGCTGGCCAACTATCAGGATGTGCCGCAGAACCTGATCCGTGCCATCGTTGAAAGCAACGCCACACGCAAAGACTTCATTGCCGACCGGGTGCTGCAGAAGGCACATTATTACAGCTATACCGATAACCGCTACCAGAAGAAGCGTGAGAAAAATGTTGTGATTGGGATCTACCGGCTGACGATGAAAGCCAATTCCGACAACTTCCGCCAGTCTTCCATACAGGGCGTTATGAAGCGCATTAAAGCCAAAGGCGCTACGATCATTATTTATGAGCCGACGCTTGAAGATAAATCCACCTTCTTCGGCAGCGAGATCGTCAACAGCCTTACCCGCTTCAAAAAACGCTCTGACTGCATCATTGCCAATCGGTATGATCCATTGCTGGATGATGTCAGTGAAAAAGTATATACCCGCGATATCTTCCGCAGAGACTGACAAATACACAAACGGCATAGCCCACGCCATGCCGTCTTTTTATTTGCAATTATCGCAGCAGCTTCAGTTTCTGTTTCCGTACCGATACGGCAGCTTTAGTCAGCTTTCCGCCGAACTCTCCATCCAGCGTCCATTCCGTCTCTTCCTGAAATGTGAAGGTAACTTTCCTGGTTGAGAACAGTTTGAACAGAGATCGCGCACTCGGGCTGATCTCCCCGCTGAGCAGCGAACTGGTGATTTCCAACAGTTCCGTGATATTCTTCGGCGATTTGATCAGAATCACCTCAAACAGACCATCATTTAGCGAAACATTCCCGAGAAGCGGCGTATGAACACCGGCAACGGAATAGCAGTTGCTGACGGAGCCATACATATAGGTGCCTTCATCGCAGTATTCATCACTTTCGATCTTCACTTTGATTTTGGCGTTCAGACTGTTTGGCAGTTCCGACAGAGAATTCAGGGCGTAGGCGGTATATCCAAGCGCATTCTTTGCCTCCTGCGGGGTGTTATAGCTGACATCCGTCAGCGCACCAAACGCCGCGACATAGGTAAAGTATTCCTTGTTGAAAAGACCCGCATCCAGCTTCAGAATCGTCTTCTTAAACAGCGGTTCCGGGCTGTTCATGTCCGTGTTCAGCTCCAGTGATTTGGCAAAGTCATTGGTTGTACCGCAGGGAATATAGGCAATCGGCTGATCGCATCCCGATTTGAGCATGCCATTGACCGCATGATGAAGACTTCCATCCCCGCCAACGCTGACACACAGGTCAAACGAATCAGCCCGTTCCTTAAAAAAGGTCGGAAGGTCCAGCGGATAATCCGGACCGACTGGAATAACCAGCGTTTCATACCCCGCCTGATACAGGCGTTCCAGAATCCGCAGACAGTTCCGACGTCCGAAATTATTACCGGCTTTCCCATTTATAAGTACAATTGCTCGTTCCATATTTATAAAATACTACTTTTTCCTGACCGCTACAGAAAAACGACCTATTGCCGGTCGCTTTGTTCTGTTTTCTGCAGTTCTTTTTCAAACAGTTTCTGAAGCCATTTATCCATGGCATACTGCACCTGACGCCGGGACATCTCATAGTCTTCCCCGACATCCGTCTGGGAACGATCCTGAATAAAGAGCTCCCAGAGAATATCCTTTGCCTTCTCGCCAAACATCTCTTCGATGTCCTTGAAGTAGGTTTCTGTCATCTCAACGTTTTCTTTGAGCAGCTGATAGCGTTCCAGTTCTCCCGCTTCATACTCTCTGGAAAGATCGATCCGGAATTTCCCTTCTTCGATGTTGATTTCCTTCAGAGAAGGATAGCGCTTTTCAAGCTGTTCCAGCTGGCTTTTTTCCGTTGCGTACAGCAGACAGGTGCTGCGAAAAATATCAAATTTGCGCCTGTATTGTTCCTTTGTCATAAATATTCCTCAGTTGATCACATGGTCTTCCAGCCAGATGATTCTGGTATCGAAATACTGTTCCAGTTCCCCTACCGTATCGATCACTTCCTGTTTGGAACAGGTGCCGTCTTTGGTCACAACCCATTTGGATTCACTGTCATTGCGGCGATAGATAATTGCGGTCACAACACCGGTGAACTGTTCCACCGGTTCATATACACCAATAATATAGGCGTCCTGGAACTCCCCGTCTCCGGCCAGTACTTCTTCCACATATCCGTAATTGCATGGATATTCCGTATCGGGATAATGCGGATGCAGGCTTCCATACGGACGATCTACCGTAACCGTCACGGTGCGTCCGAGCATTTCCTGATTGATCAGGTATTCCATCGGCAAAGACGTGATACCGTCTTTTGTGGTTTCTTCCCCATACGCTTCAAACCCGAGTGCCTCATAAACCGGTACTGCCGGTTTTGCGGCATTAACGGTAATACGCGATACGGCACGTGCTTTGGCAAGTTTCAAAAACTCCTGAAACAGTCCTTTTGCGATGCCCGTTTTCTGCCGTTCCTTGCGGACAAAGAGCAGTGCGATGTGAAAGTCCTCCGTATAGGCAAGAATGCCTTCCAGGGCCGCATCATAAGCGCCAAGATACTCCAGCAGTTCTCCTTTTGCGGAAAGAAATTCCAGAAACGACTGTGCTCCCTGCCGGGAATAGCCGAGATTGCCTTCGGAAAAGAATACTTCCTTAACGAGATTCAGCGCATCATAGACTTCATTCTGTTCCAGAGAACGAATGGTAATCATAGATTCAGTTCCCGGTCATACAGTGCGACTGCACCATCCACCGCTTTTTTCTCAAGTTCCGGCGTGTATTTCAGAATCTGCACCGGTACATTCTTGGCGAGCGGTTCAGCTGCTGCACGCAGTTTTTCTTCAAGCTCGCTGTTATACTGATCTGCTTCCACAATCAGCGCAAAGTTCACATTCATGCCGATCATCATCTGCTTGAACCAGACACGGCTTACCGCAGGAAGTGTTGCGCAGAGATCATAGACCGCATTGACCAATGCCGTCGGATAAATGCGCGGTTCTTCAAACCGTACCGCAACGCCTGCCGGTATTTCGCCTTTTTTCACCGGGGAAGCCGGTGCTCCGATCGAAGATGCGGTCTGGGTATTCAGACGGCTGATCAGATCACGCGGAAGCACGATGTTGCTGGAAAATGCATTGACCACAACACCAGTGGCCTTCCCGCGGGTATCCTTGAATATCGGCTCGTATTCCTTCAGCGTCCGTACGATGTAGGACTTCTGCTGTCCTTCCGGCAGGCTCATCCGTCCAGCCTCTTCTTCATCGGTAAATGCCGGGAAGAAGGTCTTGCCATCCGGTGTATTGATCATTAAGAAGCGAAGCTGCAGGTTTGGTGCTTCTCCTGCAAACTGCACCGGCACAAGAAAATGCGCCTTCTGCAGCTCTTCAAACATCTTTACTTCGTTATCTCTGGTACGGGAAGTCTTGACTGCTTCCATTGCCTGTTTCAGCGCGTCATTTCGAATATCCTTCGCATTTACCTGGCGAAGCTGCGGCACGCTCTGCTTTTTCTGTTTTTTTGCCATAGTTTTTTATTTAACTCCCGGGAAACATTCTAACACAAACAGCGTGGGGCGAATGCCCTCTTAACCGGTATCCAAAGGGCTATAATGGAGTTCGAGGTACAACCTATGAAACGAATTCGATTTAATTCACCCGTTATCCTGACATTTGCGATTATCTCCGGCATTGTGCTGGCGCTCAGCTACATGACCGGCGGATGGATCCGGGATCACTTCTTCACCTGATACAGGACATCGTTTACCGATCCGCTCCTTTATCTGCGTCTGTTCACCCATGTGCTGGGACATCAGAATCTTGCCCACTATACTGGCAATATGATGATGTTCCTGCTGATCGGGCCGATCCTGGAAGAAAAATACGGTTCCAAGCGTGTGCTTGAAATCATTGGCATCGTAGCGTTTGTGACGGGACTGATCCATATTCTGCTGTTCCCGGGCATTGGCCTTCTGGGCGCAAGCGGCGTCGTATTTGCCTTCATCCTGCTGGCAAGTGTAACCGGAACCCGCTCCAGCAATGAGATTCCTCTGACCATGTTGATCGTAGCAGTCATCTACATTGGTCAGGAGCTCTACAGCGGGCTTGTGCTGTCTGACAATGTCAGTCAGCTGACGCATATTATCGGCGGCAGTCTTGGCGCAGTTTACGGCATGGCAATGCGGCCGGCCAGGAGGTAATGGATGTTCGATTATAAACATGCCGTCATTTATCAGGTGTGGCCCCGTTCCTTCTATGACTCCAACCATGATGGAATCGGAGATATCAACGGCATTCGGGCCAAGCTGCCTCATATCCGTTCCCTGCACTGTGATGCGATCTGGCTCTCTCCGGTTTATGCCAGTCCGAACGACGACTTTGGTTATGATATCAGCGACTACTGCTCCATCAACCCGGAATTCGGCACCATGGAGGATCTGGAAGCACTCATTCAGGAAGCAGATGCGCTGGGCATGAAGATCATCATGGATCTGGTGGTCAATCATACCAGCACCAGCCATGCATGGTTCCAGAAGGCACTGAAGGATCCTTCCTCCCCTTACCGGGACTATTATATTTTCCGCAAGGGAACCGAAACACAGGCGCCAAACAACTGGATCAGCTTCTTCGGAGGCTCCGCCTGGCAGAAAGCAGAGCAGGACATGTGGTATATGACGCTCTATACCAAAACACAGGCGGATCTCAACTGGACCAACCCTGCCGTAATTGACGAAATTGTTAAAATAACGGACTTCTGGCTGGAAAAAGGAATTGCCGGTTTCCGTATGGATACGATCAATACGATTGATAAAATTGAAGGGCTGCCCTCCAAGAATCCGGAAAAGAAGGGTCTGCAGTTTGCGGATGATTATGTCATCGACCGGCCAAATGTACGGCCCTACCTGCAGCAGCTGCGGGATCGCTCCCTTAGCCGTTACGATTCCTTTGCGCTAGGCGAAGGCGTCATGACGACAGAAGCTTCTGTCCGCAATCTCTGCGGGCCGGATGGTCCGCTGGACATGATGTTTCATTTTGATCTCGCAACGCTGGGCTATGGCGCTCTGGGAAAATATGATTTCCGCAAAGGCTATATCATTACAGACCGGATGATCAAGAAGGTCACCCGCAAGTGGCAGCAGGAACAGATGCGCGATCACACCTGGATCGGAAATTACCTTTCCAATCACGATCATAAACGCCATCTGGACCGGTTTGGAAATGACCGGAAATACCGCGTTGTCAGTGCCAAAATGCTGGCGCTGTACAACTTCACGCTGATCGGAACACCGCTGATCTATCAGGGAGAGGAAATCGGCATGACCAACCCGAAGCTCAAAAAGAGTGACTGGCGGGATTATGAAGCATTCAGCTCTTCCAAAGAAATGACCAATATGCTGCATGTACCGGCGTTCCTCGCGGAAAAGATTACCAATTTCGTGGACCGTGACAACGCCCGTACACCGGTACAATGGAATTCGCACCAGTATGCCGGCTTTTCAGACCATGAACCATGGATCTGCGTCAATCCGGATTATCTTGAATGGAACGTGGAAAGCCAGGAGAAGCAGTCCGATTCCATCCTGAACTTCTACCGCACCATTTCCCGCATCCATCATGAACATGACTGTCTGGTTACCGGAAGCTGGAGTGAGCTGCTGGAGACGCATCCGCATGTGCTTGCCTATCTGCGGAAAGGTGAAACCGAAACCGCGCTTGTCGTATTGAATCTTTCCGGCTTTTGTCAGAAGATCAAACTGCCTGACGCCTGTGTTTCAAACGCTCAGTCGGCATTAAGCAATTACGAAACACGAACAATCGAAGCGCAAATGCGCTTAAAACCCTATGAGGCCCATCTCTGGTTCCTGAACGGAAATTAAGGGGAACTTAACAAAATGTTCACCTGTTGTTCACATTCAGGGATTATCCTGCTAACTGTACCAATAAAGGAGGACATCGTGAAATGAGTGAAACAAAAGAAACCTGGAAGTGCGAACAGTGCGGAGCGATGAATTCCGCAAATTACTGCACAACGTGCGGAGCGCTCAAACCGGTCACCGTAAAAGAACCTGTAAAGGCAGCACCGGTCGAGGCCAAAGCAGAACATAAAACAGAACAGGCAGCTGCACCAGCCAGTCAGCCTTCCCCATCACCGGCTGCACCGGCGCCGGAAGTAAAGACAACCGTCATCACCAAGCGCAGCAATCCCTTCGCCACCGCGTTACTGGCAGGCGTGATCGGACTTGGCGCCGGCTTTGGCGGCGGCTACCTTGCGGTCAAAAACTTCCAGCCGGCAGTCTCTGCAGCTCCGGCAGCTGAAGTAGAAAATGCCCAGCCGCAGACACAGACGGCTACCCAGGAAGACGCGGATCAGAAACCGGTCACTGCTTCTGCTGCCTCAACATCGATTCAGGAAGTTGCGGAAACCGCCAGCAAGACAGTAGTAGAAATCCAGACGGAAAATACCGGCACAACCTTCACCTTCGGATTCGGAAACCAGACCTATACATCCAAATCTGCAGGTTCCGGCGTCATTCTGAGTCAGGATGGCTATATCATCACCAACAACCATGTGGTGGAAGGATCCCAGAAGATCACCGTCAAGACCTATGATGGAACAGAGTATGAAGCGAAGGTAATCGGCACGGACGAAAAATCAGATATCGCAGTCATCAAAGTAGAAGCCACTGGCCTTGACAGTGCAGTGCTTGGCGATTCCGATGCGCTGCGCGTCGGAGATACGGCAATCGTAATCGGCAACCCGCTTGGAACACTGGGCGGTACGGTTACAGACGGCATCATCTCTGCCACAAACCGCGATCTTGTCATTAACAATCAGGCAATGAACCTGATCCAGACAAATGCCCAGATCAACAGCGGCAACTCCGGCGGCGGTCTGTTCAACGCCAAGGGAGAACTGGTCGGCATCGTCAACGCCAAGGACAGCGGCACATCCAGCAGCGGAGCTGTCATTGAAGGAATCGGATTTGCGATTCCAATCAATACCGCCTACGAGATTGCGACAGACCTGATGGAAAACGGGTATGTCACAAACCGTGCGACAATCGGCATATCGCTCTCTACCGTAAGTTCTGACTTCTATGACCGCACCACGGGTGAATCCTTCCCGGCAGGTCTCTATA
>JAFWJY010000153.1 GCA_017514525.1 Solobacterium sp.
CCGGATAGCGCTTGCCCATCTTGATGCCGTTGGCGCCCAGAATCATACCCTGATGAACCAGCTTCTGGAACGGTTCCTTCACCGGCACATAGCCCTTGTCATAGAGGAAATTGTTCCACATACGGCTGTACAGCAGATGTCCGACCGCGTGCTCCGGACCGCCGACATACAGATCAACCGGCATCCAGTGCTCCAGGAGTTTTTTATCTGCGATTTCAGTTTCGTTGTCCGGGTCAATATAGCGCAGGAAGTACCAGGAACTGCCGGCACTGCCCGGCATCGTGCTGGTTTCCCGTTTGCCCGGTTTCCCGTTGATCTCGGTATTCACCCAGTCAGTCGCTTTTTCGAGCGGAGAAGCACCGCTTGCGGATGGCTTGTAGTCATCGAGCTCCGGCAAAATGAGCGGCAGTTGATCCAGCGGCAGCGCAACGAGTTCATCATTCTCCAGGTGAACGATCGGAATCGGTTCTCCCCAGTAGCGCTGACGGGCAAAGATCCATTCACGGATCCGGTAATTGATCTTCTTTTTGCCAAGGCCGCGTTCTTCCAGCCATGCGGTCATCGCCGCGATCGCATCTTCCTTGTTCATCCCATTCAGGAAATCACTGTTGATATGAATTCCATCTTCTGTCCAGGCTTCAACTTCCACATTTCCGCCTTCCAGAACCGGAATGATCTCGAGTCCGAACTTCTTCGCAAATTCATAGTCGCGGGTATCATGGGCTGGTACAGCCATGATGGCACCCGTACCATAGGTAGCCAGTACATAGTCACTGATCCAGATCGGAATCTTTTTGCCGTTGACCGGGTTGATCGCATAGGCGCCAGTGAATACGCCTGTCTTGTCTTTGTTCAGTTCAGTACGTTCCAGATCGGATTTGGTCGCGCAGAGTTTGACATAGGCATCGACCGCCTCTTTCTGTTCCGGTGTCGTAATCTGTTCCACCAGCTTGTGCTCCGGTGCCAGCACGCAGTAGGTTGCGCCAAACAGCGTGTCACAGCGTGTGGTAAAGACCGTAAACTCATCATCATGGCCATCGACTTTGAACTTCACATGAGCACCGATGGATTTGCCGATCCAGTTGCGCTGCATTTCCTTTGTGCTTTCCGGCCAGTCAATCGCATCAAGTCCTTCCAGCAGACGTTCTGCGTAGGCTACGATGTCAATGACCCACTGCTTCATATTTTTACGTACGACCGGGTAACCGCCGCGCTCACTCTTGCCGTCAATGACTTCATCATTGGCAAGTACCGTACCGAGCTCTTCGCACCAGTTCACCGGCATATCGACGCATTTGGCAAGCCCTTCTTCAAACAGCAGCTTGAAGATGAACTGCGTCCACTTATAGAACGATGGGTCACAGGTGGATACCACACGGTCCCAGTCGTAGGAAAAACCGATATTCTTCAGCTGTCCGGTGAAGATATCAATGTTATTCTTTGTGAATTTGTCCGGATGATTGCCGGTATTGATCGCATACTGTTCCGCCGGAAGACCAAAGGAATCAAATCCCATCGGATGCAGAACATTGTATCCGTCCATGCGCTTCTTGCGGGCAACGATATCCGTTGCGGTATAGCCTTCCGGATGACCGACATGCAGTCCCGCGCCGCTTGGATACGGGAACATATCCAGTACATAGTATTTGGGTTTGGAAAAATCCCAGACATCTGTCTTAAAGGTTTTGTTTTCTTCCCAGTACTTCCGCCATTTTTCTTCCGTTTTCTTGTGGTTGTATGCCATTGTTATCACCTGTTCCTTCCAATAAAAAACGTCCTTTTCATCTAAGGACGCTTAACACGCGGTACCACCTTAGTTCACAGCTGTGCTGTGCGCTCGTTCTCATTCCAATAACGCCGGAATGTGCGGCTGTTCAAAAGACGAGTTCACTGGTTCATCCTGCGCGTTCCACCACCCCGCTGCTCTCTTGGAAAGATGATGATCAGCTACTGCTTCTTTCTCATCACAACATCGTCATTTTATCGTATGGCCATTAAAACTGCAATCATGCCTTTTCGATACCTGCGCCATCCTCTTCGGCCAGTACTGCCGGATTGGATAATGGAATATCAATCACTTTCAGAGGCCCGGAAATGATAATCATGAGCGCCAGATAGAACGTGCCGACCAGAATGATATGCATAACAGCGTAAGCAAACGTATCCGGTAACAGTATTTCATAATAGATCTCCAGAACACCGGAAATCAGTAACAGGAAGGAACCGTTCATAAACCGCTTTGGCACCTGCAGAGAGAAGAACACCAGGACAACAAGCGTGCAGTAATACACGATCGCAATCACACAGCGGGTTCCAAGCTGACTGCCGCTTTGATAAATAAACAGCGATCCGATGATCGATACAGCTGCTATTCCGATCCACTGCAGACGGGAAGGCTTTTCATACTTCCAGAAGCCATACGCAAGCAGAAGCACGCCAATCCAATGGAACAGCATTCCACCGGCAAAGGTATAGTTGATCACAATATCACCGCAGCAGATAACCGTGATGCCCATATAGGTAAACAGATGCAGCTCCGTTGGCACCTTCATATAGGCATACCACACAACACTGATCAGCAGACACGCAATCGGAAGCTTGAAGGATGTGATTGGTTCAATAGAGTTCGGATACAGCATCCGGAAAAATTCCATCAGCAGATACAGCACAAACACCATGACAAATGCCAGCGGTGGATACAGATGCGCCTTCGTGCCTTTCGGCAGCGCGCCAATGTGGATTCGATGCGATGTCCGAACGATCTGGAAAAAGGATGTAAACAGAAACAGACCAAAACCGGCAGCGATCATCACGACTGTGATCATCGTCAGTACGATTTCTCTCCAGCTGATATTCCAGGCAAACAGATCCGTAATCGATTCCCGGGTTTCACTGAGGGAATCTGCCTCTGTTTCCTTCAGATTCATCACGCCTGCAGTTCCCGCTTTCCACTCTCCCTGCTCAATCACCTGTGCCGTTTCTCCTTCCGCAAGATTCAGCACAGCAGATTCATGATACTGCTGGTCAAAGTGTTCTGAACTGACGCGCAGTCGCTGAACGGTGAGCGGATTTCCATCCACCGCACGAACCGCAACCGAATATGGTACATCATCGGGAATCGTAACCGAAACGTAATCCGGTTCCTGTCTAACCGCAAACAGCACGTTTTCTTCCGTCACATCGACGGTTCCTTCACGGTGGACGGTCATAATCTCTTTCCCATTGTTGGAGACAATGATTTCTGCCGGATGATCCAGGTAGAAGATCGAATAATCGCTGTTCGAGGAAAAAAGCTCTTCCGGGTTGTCAGTCGACAACATCCAGGAAAGATAAACATCCGGTGTATGTTCATGGATGATGTTTGCGCCAGTAGAAGCACGGCTTTCCCAAAGCGAAAACTCCTGCGAACCGGTAGCCGCAAAAATACCGGTCACTGCCATAAAATCCAGCAGCTCATTTGCCTTCTTGCGGTTGTCATCATTGATGAGGTTTTTGTCTTCCGAAAGATCAAAGAGCTTGCGCAGGATATTGATCGCGGATTTATCCTGCCAGATATCCAGAACCTGGTCTTCCAGATACTTCGCATAGATGGTGGAAGATGGAACGATTTCAATCAAATACTGCATGACGAGACGCAGTGTATTGTCCATTTCCGGGTTATTCCAGAATTCAATGCCGGTCAGCTGTTTGAACAGTTTATTTGCACGCTTTTTTTTGGACAAGTAGCGGCTGTCTGTTTCCTGGGCTGGTGTAAACAGCGTTGTGCCATAGCGGGAATAGCCCCAGTCAAGAAACGGAACTTTCGTTACCGGGTCCATCGTGCCGACGATAGAGAAAATATTCGGGTAACGGCCTTCGTTTGGCTTTTTGGTAGTGCGCGGAGTGCCAAAGGTATACGCATAGACAGTATCACTGGAAAACCAGTCGGTATCGGTCAGCCGCGCTGCCAGAATATTGGTTACTGCAGCAGCTCTCGAAAAACCGACAACCCATACTTTCAGTTTTTTGGCTGTCAGATGGTTTTCAACGATATAGCCAAAGAAGCGGTCAAACATATCATCCGCCGCATCGGTAAAACCTACATGATAGGTTTCATCTCCAACCGACAGATTGGAAAGCCATTCATCGCGGTATCCCTGCCCGGAGATGCCGACTGCGATCAGTTCAAAGGTCTGATCCCCCTCACGGATTTCTTTATGGCCCATGGCACTGGCAATCGTATAGCGGCCGGGTGTGCGATCATAATCATTCGTGCGGATTCCGGAAAAGCCTGCCTGTTTCATGAATTGAATCACCGGGCCATCGGAATAGCCGTTTGGTGAATCGCTTGAACTGATGCGAAAAGCAGATACGGTAAATCCGACCGACGCCTGCGCCAGACCATGATTGTAATGACTGGCACTTTCGGTAAACCACGAATCGGAATATGGAACATCGACCGAGAGCGGCTTATTGTTGGTAACAGAATAATAGGTTGCGGAAATCGTTCTGCTATCCGAATCCTCTTCTGCCAAAACAGCAGACGCGGAAAACAGCGTTCCGCTCAATAAAAACAGGATCGCAAGAAGTCCTTTCAGGATCAGTGAAGAAACACGCTTAACCACAGGCATTATTGTATCGAAAAAAAGCTCAATTAACAAAAAAACTGCACCCCTCGTGGGGATGCAGAGAAGGAATAATTTCTGTTACCACTCGTAACCGAATGAAACAAACGGTCCGCCGGCCGTCCAGTCGATCGGATTGTAGGAGATATTGTTTACGATGTTGGAAATATTTGTGCGATAGTAACGTCCGCTTGGATCTGCGACATTCGTATTTCCATAAGGATCCAGACCATACAGGACAACACAATGGGTATATGCCGCATTTCCACCGATACATGCCGCAACAAGCTTGCCGCGCTGCAGTGCATAATACATGGAGTCATAATCACTGAAGGCATTAACCGCAAGACCGTATGCCGCACCGGTATTTGTCAGTGCTGCGCTGTCTGCACCATGACCAAGCCAGGAGTTGTAGTTGCCGCTGGCATTCATCATGTATCCATAATCAAGCGGAGAACCGCCCATGCCGAAGTGGTTCATGATAATAGCCATCGAGGTCGGTACGCATCCGGTTGAACCGAAGTTTCCGCCCTCACCGATGGTAACGCCTGCCCAGGCACCGTTGTGCTGAGAGAACAGCGGTACATTGCCTACTACCGTTGAAGTCCAGTTGCCATTGGCGTCATAGTTGATTGTTCCCCCATTGGCATATTCCTGATATGGCTGACCAACCCATCCATTGTTGGATGCGCCTGTTTCAATCCACATTCCGTCAACCCATCTCTGATTGGCATCATCCCAATAGCCTTCCTGCCAATATCCATCAGCCGCAACCGAACGTATCGAACCACCAAACAGAATCGAAGCAGATGCCGCAAACGCAAACAGTTTTTTCAGATTCATATGATTACCCCTTTTTTTAATTTCGTACTCTATTTTACCTTATTATAAAGCAAATATACATAAAAGTATCATTATTTTATGTCGAGAATGGCGCCATTCTTAGCGACCACCTGCGAGGAGACAAACGCAGCAGCACGCAGCGAAGCTTCCAGTGTTTCACCCTTCATCCGCATGGCCATGACGGTTCCGATATGAGAATCGCCTGCTCCGGTGCCATCCACTGCCGTTACCGGATAGGCACCCACGTGATAATCCCGCTCGCCATCGTACGCATACGCCCCGTCTGCGCCATCCGTAATAATCACTGTGTTATGCGTACGTTCATACAGCAAACGACACAGGGTATTTGTATTGTCATCCTGGCATGCATGTCCCTGGGAAGTCAGCCAGAGGATTGCCTCTGTGCGATTCAGATGCAGGATTGGCGAAGCGTCCAGCAGCGCATTCATCAGATGATCTGGAATATGCATGATCCTGGCGCTTGGCGCAAAGTAAATATTCAGATGGGAATTGCGCTGAATAAATTCTGTAATAAC
>JAFWJY010000154.1 GCA_017514525.1 Solobacterium sp.
CAACGGCATATGCCATGATCGCCATACCCTCAAGCATTGCATAAGGATCACCTTCCAGAATGGAACGGCCCATGAATGCGCCTGGGTCGCCTTCATCGGCGTTGCAGATGACATACTTCTCATCGCCTGGCTGATCTTTTTCAAACTGCCATTTCACGCCGGTCGGGAAACCTGCACCACCACGGCCTCTTAAGCCGCTGGCTTTAACGACATCGATGACTTCCTGCGGTGTCATTTCTGTTAATGCCTTGGCAAGAGCCTGATAGCCGTCTACGGCAATGTATTCAGTGATATCTTCCGGTCCGATCTTGCCGCAGTTGCGCAGTGCGATACGCTGCTGCTTTTCATAGAACTTGATCTTGTCGATATCCAGAATCTTCTGCTTGGTCACCGGATCTTCATCGCTGAGCTCCAGGTCTTCGATCACACGACCGTTGACGATGTGCTCTTCAACGATGCGTTCCGCATCTTCCGGCTTTACATGGCAGTAGTAAGTCTTGTCCGGGAAGATCGCAACGATCGGTCCCTTCTGACAGAGACCAAAACATCCGGTCTTAACAAGGTTGACTTCTCCTTCAATGCCGCGCTTTACAAGCTCTGCACGAATGTTTTCGATAATTTTTTCGGAACTGGACGCAGAACAACCTGTTCCGCCGCAGGTCAGAAGATCAAGACGAATCTTGGAACCTTCCGGCTTCTGTTCGCCTTCACGGAGGGCTACCTTTTCCCGTGAGGCATCACGCAGCTCATTTAATTCCTTTACACTGTTCATTGTATGTTCTCCTCAAGTGTCCCAGGTCTTAAGCCATGTGCTCGGCAGCCTGAATCTTGCGAATCTCTGCTGTAATCGTATCTTTGGTGCAGTTGCCGAAAACCTTGCCGTCGATGATGCATACCGGCGCAAGACCACATGCGCCAAGGCAGCGTGTCGCGTCCAGCGAGAAAATGCCGTCTTCACTGGTTCTGTTGATTTCCGCACCGGTGAGACTCATGGCCTCATCGATCAGTGCCTGTGCACCCTTGACATAGCAGGCTGTACCGAGGCATACATTGATGACATGCTTGCCTTTCGGACTGGTTGTGAACTGGGCATAGAAGCACACAACACCATACACCTCCGCTACGCTCGTACCGGTTGCGTCCGCAATCTTTTCCATTGCTTCAAACGGTACATACCCGAGAGAATCCTGCACATCGTGCAGCATTACGATCACCGGTCCGGGTTCTTCCCGGTGACGTTCGACAATCTCGTCGATTGTCTTCAGAGAATCCTGATTCAGTCTCTCCATCACTGCTCCTCCTTCAACTGTTGAGCTTGTATCCAACTGAAGATACGGTCAATCAAGACCGATATCACTATAATAACGATCGTCCAGGCGACGATCTTTGCGGTATCAAGGTTCAGGCGGGCATAGTTCATGGAACGCCCGATACCGCTTCTTACCTGACCGAGAATCTCGGCCATGATGCCGACTTTGAGTCCCAGGCCTGCCGCAGTCTTTCCGCTGGCAAGCAGTTCCGGAATCAGATTTGGAATGATCCGATAGCGGATGTCATACCAGAATGTTTCCGGATATAACAGCTTTACTTCTTTTAACAGACGATCCTCATTCTCCAGTCGGCTGGAGAACGCCCCGGCAAATACCGGAAACAGAATCATAAAGCTGACTGCACTGACTGCCCCTTCCGCTCCCAGCCAGATCAACGCCATCACGATATAACTGATATTCGGGATGGTTTTGAAAATAACGAGAATCGGATGCAGAACCTCTTTGACCACCAGAAAACGGTCTGAGAGGATGCACAGAATCAGTGCTGCACTCATGGACAGAAGAAAGCCTTTGGATACCCGATACAGGGTAGCTCCCACCGTCTGATAGAACGATAAACTGCCAAACAGCTTCACCGTCTCCAGAAGTGTTTCCATCGGGTATGGAATCAGAATATCGTTAGCTACCCGCATGGCTGCCACCTGCCAGATCACCAGCAGTGCAATCACGCTGAAAACATGTTCTTTCTTCATGCCATGAGCATTATATCAAAAATACCATGTTTAATAACATGGTATTTGCTAAAAGATTCACTTTCTTAAGACAAAGCGGACAATTACTCAGCCAAAGCTGCAGAAATATCCTCAATTCCAAACAGTCCTGCAAACTTTTCGAGGTCTGCCTTGTGCTCGCTTGCCTTAACGACATTGATGTTGAGACGCGGCCATACCTTCTCGATCATCTGTGCAGCCGGTACGCCCATTGCCTCAGCTCCGCCTGCCGCATCGATCATTCCCTGCAGCTGATCTGCTGTGAGCGGTGTTTCCAGGCTGGAGAATGCATTCATCATAGTGAATACAGCATCAATGGTTTCCTTCTTGTTTGCGTAAGAGTCTTCCTTGACAAACAGTGCAGCCTGCGGGAATCCGCCTTCACCGTAAGCACTCTGTACATCATCGATGATTTCAAGCTCAAGTCCGTTTTCCTTTGCCTTGGCAATCGTTGCGGTAGCGTTGGGCTCTGCCAGCATCGCAACATCTGCTTTTCCTTCAATTAATGCTGCACTTGCCTCAGCGGTGGAGTTGTACCAGGTGATCTTGGAGCTGTCGATCTTGTCGCCATAAACCGTGTTGAATACGATGCCGGTAACAGACTGTTCGCCAAATGCCGCAACGTTCTCCCAGGTGGAAGGATCCTTGTCGGTGCCAGCCTTGGCAACGATATAGAGATTGCCCCAGGTAACAACACCCAGCATCTTATAAGCGGTCTTGCCTGCGGATGCCAGCTTGAGGCCAAGGTTGCTAGGCGCAACGATGAGATCATAGTCTCCATCCGGATTTACAAACGCTGCCTGCAGAGCATCTGCACCATCGACGAAGTCGACCTTTCCGCCAACAGCTGCCGGCAATACTGCCAGTGTCGGAGCACCATTCGGGCTGAGGATCTTGATATCAAATGCCTCGGCCTGTGCCTGTGCCTGCGCAAGCAGGTCCTGTGTCTGGTCATCGATCTGCTGAACGACTTCCTCGACGTTTTCCTGTGTTACTTCCGGTGCTTGTGTTGAGGTTGCGGTGCCGCAGCCAACCAGCAGAAGACCAGCCAGTAAACCTGTAATCAGTTTCTTCATTTCTTTCCTCCGTTTATGCTTTCTGATAAGCGGTCTTAACCGATACTCCATCCAGCGCTCCCAGCTTGCCAGTTAATGCACTGATGACTTCCATCGGTGCATCCACTGCAACACTGATCAGCGATACCTGTTTCTCACGGTATGGAATACCCATTCGACCGATTATGTAGGAACCGTAATCATGTAAAATCCGGTTCAGATCATCTGTCACATCCAGATTCTCAACAATAATGGCAATCACCGCAATTCTTGTTTCCATCGTTCTACCCTCCTGAACAAAAAACAGCCCACGTCAAATGACACGGGCATCAGAATCAAAACTATCTGTGGTTCCTGCCTCATTTCGCTCCGAATCCAGTTCATTGCGGTCAGATGACTTATCCAATATAGCACGATTCATTCATTATGCAAGCTTCCTGCTCTAGGCTTCCCGGGCAAGCGAAAGCACCTGTTCGTCTGCTTTCTTCTCTGGTGTTCCGATCAGCCGGTTCAATTGATACGCAAAGCGGTGCTTGCGATGGCGGGTCTCCTTCAGGCCATCCGTTACCCCTTTTGTATACACACGGGCAAGATCATCCATAGAGATATCGATAACGCTTGTGATGTCATGGAACACTTCAAGCGGCAAGGAGATCTGCGAATGCGGGTTGGAGATGCCGATATAACGGCCAAGGCCATATACCTCAATGCTGACTTCGACTTTGGACATCTCCGGCTTCCAGACCGAAGCCATTTCCTGTTCACGTGCTTCATTGATGTGGTTGTATAAAAGCCGGATAACCATGGCAATCACATAGCTCAACATGAACATGAGCGGTGCGGAAAGCTCAGCTGGTATGAACTTCGTCAACAGATAGATATCACGCCATCCGCCATTGGCTTCACCAATCAGGACAACACGCGTAATGTACTGTGCCGCATAGATGTAAAACGGAATCAAGGCAATCAAAGAATCCTGGATCGAAAAGCGGTTGCGGCTTTCCGTTGAAAACAACAGCACAAGTGCCATGATCGGACAGAGCACATGGAGCCAGAAGTTCATGCCGGTAAAGGCTAGCTTAGCTCCCATCGTACCGGCAATAAACGTACTGGCAAACAGCATTGTCAGTGTCGTACAGATTGCGCCGGAATACTGAAACATCGCTATCCACTTTGGAAAGACAAAGCGCTTGTTTCGAATGCCTTCCAATGCATAAGGAATTAAGAAGGCTGCCCCAAAGGCAGACAAGAGATTCGAGTTTACTGTAAACAACATGAACAGGGATTCGCCCTTCTGCAGCGCCAGGTCCTCTGGGTTGACCAACAACCCTTCCACGACAGCCCAGAAGGTGCAGTTGGCAACAATCACACTTGCGACTAAGGCAATACGGCTGTGCCGTCTGGTTAGGTTAATCACATAGGTGCGTTTTTTGCCTTTATATCGGACGCTGTGACCTTCCGGCTGAGGACTGTTGTAGTCCTGCAAGGTCGGCCCGCAGTACTCCGTATTCTGTAATGCAAGAATGAGGATGAACAGAGGTTCCATAAACGCCAGTCCCAGTACAGTGACGAGAGGCTGATCAAAGGACTTTACCATTTTCAGTTTCATGATGAACGTAAAGGTAAAAGCACCTAATGCCGTCAGTAAAAAGAATGTACTTTTCACCCCAGGCTGCAGCGTTTCGCCAATGCCGGGACTGACAATGAGATTAATGTATTCGAGCAGAAGCACCGGTACCGCGACCCAGCCATGCCAGGAAATATCAAACAGTGTATACCGGCTGAGAAACGGAACAAAGGCATGCCAGGAAGGCCGCCTTGCCTTGGCAAACAGCTTCATCCTGCCATAGGCACTCAGTGCCAATAGTCCTATCGTTATAAGAATGACTACGATCGTAAAGTCGCCGAAGGAATACTTACCGGTCAGCCATCGTATGAGAAATCCATATATCGTCATACCAGTCTCCAAGTCAATCTATGAACCTAATTATAAAGGCAAAAAAACAGTTCATGACATCTAACATTTC
>JAFWJY010000155.1 GCA_017514525.1 Solobacterium sp.
AGAAAATCGGATTCATCGGTGTCACTACACCAAATACGCTGACTTCCTCTACGCCTAAAAGTTTCATGGATGAAAAAGGAAATTATATCTATGGCTTTATGCAGGATAAAAACGGCGACCTTCTGATCAATACTATTCAGGAGAATGTAGATAAAGTACGTGCGGAAGGTGCAGACTATGTCATCCTGATGGGACATATGGGAAACAGAGAAACGGATGAACCGTATAACTTCCAGACGATCATTGAACGCACTACAGGAGTTGATGCATTCCTGGATGGTCATAGTCATGATACAGATCAGGTTACGATGAATAATAAGGACGGTGAACCAGTTGTGCGTTCCGGATGCGGCACCAAGATGGAGGGAATCGGTTATCTTCATATTTCTCCAAAGCAGGAAACGATTAATGGCGGCCTGATTTCCTGGTATAATGCGGAATCTGTACCAGAACTGTTTGGACTGCACAATGAGATGAGTGAACCCGTGAAAGAGGTATATGACGCACTGGAAGAAACACTGAAAGTGAAAGTTGGAGAAACACCATATAATCTTGTGATCTATGATCCGGAAGAACGAACGGATAAAGGTGATCCGGTCCGTATTGTCCGTAAACGGGAAACCAATCTCTCCGATCTTGTCAGCGACAGCATTCGCGGAGAAACCGGCGCAGAAATCGCACTCATAAACGGTGGTGGAATTCGGGATAACATTGAAGCCGGTGATATTACCTATGGTGATATCATGCGGATACAGCCCTACAGCAACCAGATCTGTATTTCTGAAATTACGGGACAGCAGATTCTTGACTGCCTGGAATGGGGAGCACGGAATTATCCGGAAGAATGCCCGGGACTGATGCATCCGTCTGGGCTGACCTATGAAATTGATGCGAGCGTCGAACCAAATATTTCTGTAGATACGGAAGGCCTGTTTGTATCAGTCGATGGCGAATACCGTGTCAAGAATGTTAAGGTCGATGGCAAGCCGCTGGATTTAAAACAGAAATACCGGGTGGCAGGCGCCGACTTCATTCTGAAATATAAAGGAGACGGCTTCGCCATGTTCTCAGAAGAAGATGTTGTCCTGGATCAGATAAAGTTGGATAATCAGACTACCATTGATTATCTGAAAAATACACTGAATGGAGTCGTACCGGAAGAATATGATGATCCATATGGTCAAGGTCGCATTATAATAACGGGTGAAACAGAGAATTAATAGAATCCAAAGGAGGAAAGAAATGAAGAAATTAGCAGCAGTATTTACAGCAGCGGTCTTAAGCATGACAATGATCGCCTGCGGATCTGGTGAAAAGAAGGCAGAGCCGATTGTTGGCCAGTGGCAGTTAACCAGTGTTATGGCAACAGCTGAAGGCAGTGATCCGGTAGAACTGGATAAGGAAACCAATCAGTCGTTCTATGCCGCAAGTGAAGGATCCCTTACCTTCTCAGAAGACGGAACCGGTGTTCACACAATGATTGATGGCGGAGATACCGCAGAAGATGAAATTACCTGGGTTAAGAAGGGCGATACTTATACGGTAAGCGACAGAGGTGTTGATACTGTTTATACCTATCACGCAGATACCGATACCTTGAGCTATCAGTTTGAGAATGCCGGTGAATACAAGGTGGCTGAATTCATCTACAGCAGAGTGAAGTAAAAAGGGTAAAACAGGCAGTTACGATGAACGATAATCCCAGATCAATCAAGATTTGGGATTTTATATTGGAAATCCAGATATAATAAATATGCTTTTCAACATAGCAACAAAGGAGGGAACTACATGAACAAACGATGGAATCAAATCAGTATTGTTCTGATGTCTGTTCTGTTATTACTGACGGGATTTACGCCGGTACATGCGGAGGGAGAAGACTTTGATGAATTCCTGAAGCAGGAATGGAAACAGATAATGGAGAGTGACTATACCACCATGCATTTTTCCGTGAAGGACTATCAGGCGATGGGACTGACAAAGCCAGAGGTCACACTTGGAGAAATCTCCTATGAGGAATTTGAGAAACAGGTGGTGGAGCTTAATGCTTCTCTGGAAAAACTTCATCAGTTTGACTTTGAGTCACTGAATGACAGACAGAAAATCGATTATCAGGTTTATGAAGATAATCTGGTCAATAAGATTGCGGAGTCCTCGTTTCCGAACTATCAGGAAATGTTTAACCCGTACAAAGGACATCATTCTGATCTGTCTACAACGTATACGGAGTTCACATTCTATACAAAAGAAGATATCGATGACTATCTGACACTGGTAGATGATTATGACCGCTATATGGATGAAATGATTGACCTGACTGCTAAACAGGCGGAACAGGGCTATTTCATGCGTGATGCGGCACTGGATGTTCAGCTGGAACAGATGAAGGAGTTCATTGACAAGGGCGAAGAGAATCCGTTCATTGTTATCTTCAATAACAATATCGATCAGTTTGAAGGCCTTACGGATGAAGAGCGTACAGCTTACAAGGAACGCAATCAAGATCTTGTCCTGAACCAGGTGCTTCCTTCCAATCAGAAGGCAATGGAATTTCTGGAAACCATGCGCGGCAAGCGCAGTATCAGCGGCTCTATATATGAATATCCGGATGGCAAAGATTACTTCAACGCCCTGGCAAGACTTAAGACCAATGATGAAGGCACAGTCCAGGAAAAGTTTGATTACCTGACAAAGGTAATCAAAGACAGCATGGGATATTTGCTTGATATCGCAACATCCATTAACTATGACATGGAGGAACAGATCGATGATTTCAGCAAACCGGAAGAGATTCTGGCTTATCTGAACAATCATCTGGAAGGCTTCCCGAAGGGACCGGATATCAATTATGTCGCATCCTATCTGGATCCAAGCGTTGCCAATCCAAGCGTTATGGCATATTACCTGCAGACACCGATTGATGATGTCAGGGATAATGTCATCCGTGTGAATGGTACATCGGATGCCGGTGCTGATATGAATACCATGTATTACACACTGGCTCATGAGGGCTTCCCTGGCCATATGTACCAGTTCACCTGGTATTATTCACAGGATATCAATCCAATCCGTCATGATCTGAGTATGATCGGCTATACGGAAGGATGGGCGCAGTACGTTGAAAAGATCATGCTCAACCGTTCTCCGCTGAACATCGGAGCCCAGGAATATAATTCACTCAATGTATTCCTCAGTTATACACTGCAGGCAGCAGTTGATCTTGCGGTGAATGGACTAGGCTACTCCAATGAGGATCTGAAATCATGGCTCACCGATCTGGGAATGAGCGATGCGATGAAGCCGGAAGATCTCTATGACGCAGTCGTTGATATGCCGGGCCAGATTCTTCCATATGGTTATGGCCTTGCGAAATTCTGGGAACTGCGCGAACGTACAGAGTCCGCGTTAGGAGAAGAGTTCGATCTGGAAGAGTACCATCTGCAGATTCTCACTAACGGACCGCGCAATTTCAAGATTGTAGAAAATGATCTCAAGAAGTATGTAGAGTCCAAAGGCAAAACACTGCCGGATGAATTCACCATGTTCGAACATGAACATAAGGAAGGCATTGGCGGTGTCAATAGCATATTAAGCTTTGTCGATAAATACAAGGTTCCTATCTTGATTGGAATTGTAGTAGTCGTTGTCCTGATCCTGGTATTGCTGTTCTTCATTATCCGCGGCATCTTCCGTCTGATTTTCGGAAAAAAGAAGAAGAAAAAGGCAGTTGAAGAATACCATGAGTAAGAAGAATACCTACTCCAGAAAATGGAGAGACTATGTCAAAGCTGTTAAGATTGTCGCAGCTGATACAATCACCGGTTCTTCTGAGGTTGAAAAAGCCAGGAAGAAGGTTACGGAAGATTTATCGAAAACAATGAAACAGCAACGTAAGCGGGTTGCTGCACAGCCACGCATCAAATAATCCAAAACGGGCCAGCTGATATGCAAGCAGGCTCGTTTTTGTGATATGAGATTGTTTTTTGTATGAATATTGTTCAACCGACGGTAAAATAAGCATTGGTAGAAAAGGAAAATAAGTATGAAGGAATTTTCAAATATTCTTGTGACATCACTATCCAGACAGGGAGACAGAAAGTCGCATCGCTACTTTTATTTTGAACGGAATGGCGAAGCCAAATACTGCGACGGTCTCAGTGTTGCAGAAGCAGGAACGAAGTATATCCTTGCGGAAGTGGATATTGATGACATTATCGTTCTTGGGGCAGGAAGAACCTATGATGAAGGCCAGGAACTCAAGCATGTCGTATTGCGTGAGTGGAGTGACTACGCCGTAAATGATACAAAGGATCTCTCGGAATACAGCTTCCTGCAGTATCGTATCGCTCAGTTCATTGACGGACTGGATATGGAGGCAATCGATGTTCTGTAAGCTATAGATCCTGATCGCGCACAGGAACTGTATGGATATTATGAAAAGTTTTGTCAGAGCATTTCTGACGAGCCAGGTTACAAGCCGGAACGCGTATTCCACATGATTGCGCAGAACGAGAACCTGTATAACCGTCTGATAGATTCTATGCCAGAGCTTTCGGATAAAGAACTGTTATGGCTGGAACGCTATATCTATACCAAGTGTTCGGATGATATGAAGCTGTCATGCCGGAATGACAATACCGATATCAGCATCTGCTTTATTCCGACCTCAAAAGATCAGACCAATAATTATGTCCCGGCACAGAATGTTGCGCAGATTGTAAATGTCATCAATGCGATTGATGCAGAAAAGATCAACATCTACATGGACATGCAGGGCCTGGCATCAACCGAAGGCTATACGATTCTGGCAGTTCTTTCCATGCTGAGCAACGAAGTACACAGCCGTATTGAAATCAAGGAAATTATTACCAGTCATTATCGTGCAGGTCAGTTTGCCGGCTATATCGACAACAACGAGATGAAGCGATATGAAATCAATAAACTGATTTCCGGTATGAGCGCATTCGTTCATTATGGAAAAGTGGATGAGATCATGTCGTACTGGAAGAGCCGCGGCATTGAAAACAAACATGTCGACAGTCTGTTAAATGCGATGCGCCGTGTTGACGAAGGTATTTCCCTCTGCAATACATCCGATCTTGAAACCGGTATTAATTACCTGCGTTACCTGTTCAAGAACACTCCGAAAGAAGAACTGCCAGAAGTTGAAAGCAACATCTTCCGTATTCTGGAAGATTCCATCCGCAGAGACTATGGAGCACTTCTGGAAGGCGATTCTCTGGATGCGCTGGAGCTTGTCCGCTGGGCAATGAACAAAGGCTTCTATCAGCAGTGTCTGACCATCATCGAATCACGTATTCCAAGAAATATTGTGGATAGCGGATTTCTGTATTACGCCGTTGATGAAGCGTCCAAGACAAAAGCTCTGGAAGAGTTCAATAAACTGTATTGGGATGCGGCTCCGAAAGATCGCTGGGGCTTTGATGATCTGGCACACTACTTTATCAAGTTCTATGGCCGCGCACAGATCCGCAATACGGATACTGCACCGAATACCGGAGATCGTCAAAGAGACTTCACGCAGTATCGAATTGCGGCGCTGGATAATAAATCGGAAGGCATCATCAAATCCTATTCTGCACTGGCCGATAACCGGGAACTTCTCGAAAAGGTACTGTATTCCTATTATGCGCTTGGGTCCATCCGCAACAACGTAAACCACGCGGCAGATCAGCCGGCAGTTGATTTCATGTCTGTTGATATGGAAAACAATGAGAATGTAAATCTCCTGCGGGACGGCATCTTTGATTTTGTAAAAGCATATGATGAAGCACGTGCTTATATCGCGGAACACGCCAAAGAACCGATTGTAAACATGCAGATTACGAAAGAAGAGTTCAAGACATTTACCAACGATAATAAGATGAATAATGCCGGCAAGAAGTCTTTCCAGAAGAACAATAACTTCCGGAAGAACAACAATAACCGTTTCTTCCGTGGCAATCGGAATCGTTTTGACAATAATCAGAACCGGCAGGAATCTGCCTCAGACCGTCCAAAGCCAGTGCAGGGGCAGGCAGCAAGCGCAGAACATCCAAGCAGCGCCATGAGGCGCCCTGCCAATCCAGCTGTTCGGACCTCTGGCAATGAACAGCATGTTACGGTTAAAACGGATGACCCTTCTTCCAAAACCACACGTATTGTCATCGATATCGAATGAGTTCAGCGGGACATCCTCCCACCACCTACGCTGACGCTTAGAGGTGAGGGCTTTTTGGGCAAGAACACCAATGTGTTCAGATAATCCGGACTTATCAGATCCCCTGTGTCCCAGGGTACCATGTTTAGTTTCAGTACGTTACAGAAGCACGATTCTCAGTGCTTCTGTTTTTAAACTCATCGCCGCCTTTACTCTTCGTAAGAAGACGGGGGTTTTCGGATTTGCGATAAACAAAACAAGCAGTGATACGTGATGGGAATTGGGATAGTTCTGGTTCCTGCTTTTATGTGAAAGCAGATGAGGGAAACGGTAATCTCCTCGGAATGGCAGATGAAAGAATACTATCTGTTCCACCAATCGGTGAAAAAGCAATGCGCAGAGGGTTTCAATTATAGAATACAATCATAATAAATAGTTTATACTCAGCTGTGCAGGAAGGAGGAATACACAAGGAGGTCGCAATCCATATTGAATTAAATCTGATCTGTCTCATTATTCTGTTTGCGGTCGCTATACAGAGTCATCAGAATGTAAACCAGCAGATGAAGCGGGTCCTCTTTCGTAATGTGGTGTATGGCATTATGTGCAGTCTGAGCCTGGATATCATATGGCTTCTGATTGACGGTCGTATTTTTCCAGGGTGCTATGCGTTGAATGCTGTTGTGAATGCGGCATTCCTTGGGGCTGGAGTGTGTCTTGGATCCATGTGGTATCTGTATGTGCTTGATACACTGCATTATCGGATGACAAAGCGTTTAATCGCAATTGTAATGGCACCTGGCATTCTGTTTCTTGTGCTGAATTTCCTTTCCATCTGGACAGGCTGGATTTTTTATATCAATGAACAGAACCGGTATATACGAGGGCCGCTGTTCTGGTTTCAGTCGATTGGCGCAATCGCGATGTTACTGGTTTCCCTCGTGCATATTATTTATTGTCAGATTGTTGGGAGAAAGGGTGTTTCCAAGGATTCTTCACGAAAGCTGCTCGGCTTTTACATCATTCCGGTATTAGGAACCATTATGGCATTGCCCTACAGCGGTATGCCAGGCACATGGACCTGCGCCGCAGTTTCCGTTGTCCTGATATATATGAATGACATGGATCAGATCATCCTGACAGATGATCTTACAGGACTCAATAACCGTAAGAATCTGGGGGTAATCTTTGAGGATTACAGCAAACAGCATTCCGCCCAGAAGCCGTTATATCTGTACATGATGGATCTGGATGATTTCAAGCAGATCAATGATCAGCTTGGGCATTCCGTTGGAGATCAGGCTTTAGTGGAAGCTGCGCATGTAATACGGCGTCAAACCGCGGGTATTCAGGCAGTGGTCATGCGTTATGGCGGAGATGAATTCCTGGTCATGGGCTTCTTTGCGGATGACGCTGGTGCCCAAAGGTATAAAGAACAGATGCAGAAGGCGTTTCAGAACTGGAATGAAACACATCATGAGCCATATGTGCTTCATGCCAGTGTCGGTTACAGCCGGTATCAGCCGGGACAGAAACTGGAGGAGTTTATTAACAGTGCAGATGAAATGCTCTATAACGATAAACGCAAACAGAAAGACAAACGCAAGGCAGCCTGAACCGCAAGGCTGCTTTTTTCAATTGGTACAGAGATTGGTATGCGGTACGTAATGATGTAAAATAGCGCTATGCGAAGAATAACATTACTGCTGACGCTTGTATTGTTAACAGGCTGTGGTACGCCAGTGCAGGAAGAACCTGTAACATCTGCCACAGCAGAAACAGCGTCAGTGAATACAGCTGCGGATACAGAGTATTCCACTCTGATTGAAAAAAATGAAGACATGGAAAACTATACAGCAGGCATAAAACTGCAGTATGACATGGAATATGAAAACGGCAGTAAATCTGTCTATGATCTGGATGGCGTGATGGAAGAAGATGGATCCCTGATTCATCTGACCCAGCATCTGAATGCGGATGGCATACAGTCTGATACCGAAGGCTGGTACGACGGATCCCGTCTGTATATGACTTACAATAACGTGAATTACTATGAGGATATGGATGCGGCAGCGGTTCGGCAGATCATGCTGGTTCCGGTAAAACCGTTTCAGGTAAATGAGAAGATCGTTTCCAGTCAGGAAGTGAATACTGCTGATACGGAAACGGAATATGTATTTCATTTGAATACTGATTCCGCAAAATCCGTTTTTGACAGCCGTTATGATATTTATGGCGTAAACCAGTATGACACCTACCAGATGGAACAGGGAACAATTACCCAGGCGTTTGGTCCGGATGGAACAATCCTGCGGGAAGAAACAGCGTTTCAGTGCACGGTTACCGTTAAGGGGATTGGGGTAGTGATTCATGTGACCTCATCGGTCAATTATCTGAATATCAGTGATACGCATATTGCCTTCACCGAGGATCAGAAGAAGCAGTTTGCGGAATACGTCAATTTCATGGATATCGATACTTCACAGATCTCTGATGCGGATGTCACTGCGGACTATGCGGAAGCGACACCAATCGAAACCCTGAAAAAACGTCTGAAACATCGTCTGAACTATACGGAAAAAAGCGAAGGCGTATATACCGCTGAATTTAATGAAACGGAATCCTATACCTTTGACTTCAATACTTCAATCTTCACGTATTCCAACCGGACAAGTCACTATATCTACAACTGGCGCGGCGATGTCGGAGGATTTGGAGATACCTGCACAGTGGACTTTGCGACTGGGACAGTAACAGAAGACTGTGATGAGAGCGTTGTGAAGCAGATGACAGCAGTAAAGAACTACTTCCTGATGGAATTGTATTATTGCGGTCTGTCTCTGGATGAGATCCAGAACGGATCGAAGGAATAGAAAGGGAACTGGTATGAGAGCAGTAATTTCGGTAATTGGAAAAGACAGACCTGGCATTCTGGCATATGCGGCCAATGAATGTGCACGCCGAAACATCAACATTGAAGATGTGACACAGAAAGTTCTGGAAGACATGTTTACCATGATCATGATCGTAACAATTCCAGATAATGCGGATGACTATCATGCGTTCAAGAATGAACTGGAATCTTCCGGCGAACAGCAGGGATTGAAGATCCATGTCATGCATGAAGATATCTTCAATGCGATGCACAGAATCTAGGTGAATTATGAGAAGTGATTATATTCTTGAAACCGTACGAATGATCGATGAGGAATGTCTCGATATTCGTACTATTACCATGGGTATTTCATTATTGGACTGCTGTGACAGTGACATTGATCGTTCCTGTGAAAAGATCTACCGGAAGATCACGAGCAGAGCGAAAGACCTTGTTAAAACCGCACAGGATATTTCAACCGAATATGGCATTCCCATTATCAATGCCCGCATTTCGGTCACGCCGATCTCATTGCTGGTAAGTGTCAGCGGCGGCGATCCGGTGAAATATGCCAGAACACTGGATCAGGCTGCGAAAGCCGTTGGTGTAAACTTCATCGGCGGCTTCTCTGCACTGGTTCAGAAAGGTATGACACCAGGCGATGAAGCACTGATCCGTTCTATCCCGGAAGCACTCGCAGTAACGGATATTGTCTGTTCCAGCGTGAATGTTGGTTCAACAAAAGCCGGCATCAACATGGATGCGGTCAAGCTGATGGGCAGTATTGTCAAGGAATGTGCAGAACGCACGAAAGATAACAACTGCTTTGGTGCTTCCAAACTGGTTGTATTCTGCAATGCGGTAGAAGACAATCCGTTTATGGCTGGAGCCTTCCATGGCATAAGCGAACCGGAATGTGTCATTCATGTGGGTGTATCTGGACCGGGTGTTGTCCGTGAAGCTGTTAAAGAAGCAGGTCCGGATAAGACTATGAATGAGATCGCAGAAGTGATCAAGAAGACTGCATTCAAGATTACACGCATGGGTCAGCTGGTCGGAACGGTAGCGGCTGAACGCCTTGGTGTTCCGTTTGGCATTGTGGATCTTTCTCTGGCTCCAACACCTGCGGTTGGGGATTCGGTTGCCCGTATTCTTGAGGAAATCGGACTTGAGACCTGCGGAGGCCCTGGCACAACTGCCTGCCTTGCGATGCTGAATGACGCCGTGAAAAAAGGCGGTGTTATGGCCAGTTCATCGGTAGGCGGACTCAGCGGTGCGTTTATTCCGGTATCAGAAGATGCAGGAATGATTGAAGCTGCTGAGAAAGGCGTGCTTTCAATTGAAAAGCTGGAAGCGATGACGGCTGTCTGTTCGGTTGGTCTGGATATGATCATCATTCCTGGTGACACAACACCAGAGACAATATCTGCGTTAATTGCGGATGAAGCCGCAATTGGCATGATTAACAATAAGACAACCGCATGCCGACTGATTCCGGCAATCGGAAAACAGGAAGGTGATACGCTGAATTTCGGTGGATTGCTGGGATATGGACCGGTAATGCCGGTACGCAATATCAGCGCCAAAACAATGGTAGATCGTGGCGGGCGAATTCCTTCACCGATTCACAGTCTTAAAAATTAAATATATGTTTGCGAAAGGGTGGATGATCAGGGCACAACGTCCGTATTATCCACCTTTTTCGTGAAACACATACGCCCATTCAGGTTCCTAAGGAAAGGGAATAAAGTATTTTGCACTGATTTTATATGCTTGCGTGGATTATTTCTGTTGAATCGTATATAAGTATGTAAGCGGGTGATACTCGCAGGTTATGGGGAGTGATAGATTCCCCACCAATTATGGGGTGGTATAGAATGCCCCACCAACTTATCCTCCGGTAGATACCGGGGGACCATTTTTTATATGAACACCGCATAATCCGCTCAGGGAGTATGCGTAAAATATGACGATTTGATATGGATTTAAAAATTTTAATCCGTATATTTATAGGTAAAGAGTTGAGGCGGTATGATCCCGTGAAAGGATGATAGATACCTTGACCTCTATTAAAGGAGGAAAGCAGTAATGGCTGAAGTAAAGTTACCCGATGAATTTCTTGATACAGTAAGTGGTGGGGTTCTTCCGGAAGGCTGGGAAAAGATGGCTGATGAAATGGCACCGAGTCTCAGAGCGCAGTATCCGGATGTCACTTATGAAGAGGCTTGTGCAATGCTAGCAGCTTATGTCAGCGATCCGGCTGATCAGGAAGCAATCAAAGCATACATGCGCAAGTACTTCTAATATCTGAGTTTTGCATGAAGGACTGTACAGAACGCTGTACAGTTTTTTGTAGGCAGTAAAAAAGGCAGTGTTTAATTCCGCACTGCCTTTAATGTGAATTAATGTTTCAAGTTGTAACTCAGAACGTCGTTGAAGCGATAATCTCATCATCAGAAAGGTCGCTGGTGAGACCAGTTACAGCAACTTTTGCGACGTTGCAGCAATGGTCGCCCATACGTTCCAGTGTACCAAGCACATCACTGTATACCGAAGCGGCAACCGGCGACTGGCAATAACCATTTCGCATGCGTTCGAAATGGGACAGACGGAACTTCATTTCCTGTTCATCCAGCTTGTTTTCCATACGCTGCAGACGGTTGTAGCGAAGCACATCTTTTGTGACAAACACTTCTACTGATTCATCAAACATATCAAGCAGCGTTTCATACATGGCTTTAATTTCAACGATCGCGGCATCCGTGAAGGATTCATTCTTGCTGAATACCATTCCATAGAATTCCGAGAGGTTTGAGGCAAGGTCGCCAACACGTTCGTAGTTCTTGATTGCATCAAACTGGAACCGGATCTCTTCGGTATTGGAAGCACTGAGGTTCGAATTACTGGAGAGTCGAATCAGATAATCTGTAATCTGCTGATCGATCCGATTGATCATGGACTCGGTATGCTGAAGCTTCTCGATGTCTATTTCCGTTCCTTTGGTATCAAGATAGATTTCGGTACCGGTAATCGCATACCGTACAAGATCTACCATCTTGAGGCTTGCCTGCTGAGAAGCAGTCAAAGCAGCAGAAGGAAGAGTGGAGGCAATCTCAATATCCAGTTCATTGATCGTAATATCGTTGGTGACTTCCTCACCTGGCAATATATGTTTCACGAGTTTGACAATCTTGTCGATAAACGGCAGGAATAATAATGTCGTGATTGTTTTGAAGATCATATTGGCAATCGCAATCTGCATCATGGGGTTGAGATTGCCGGCAATCATCTGGATGAAGTTGGAATACGGAATCAGCAGCACCATACCAAAAATGGTGGAAATAATGTTGATTAAGGTATGCAGTGCTGCGGTTCGTTTACCAGCCAGAGAACCGCCAATGGAGGCCAGGATGCCGGTCATTGTCGTTCCGATATTGGCACCGAACATAAACGGAAGGGAGGCTCCAAAGCTGACTGCACCAGCCTGGTATAGTTTCTGGATGACACCAATCGTTGCGGCGCTTGACTGAACCGCGGCTGTAAGCAGCACACCGGTTAATAATGCCAGAATCGGATTCCTGCTCATGGAGAGTGCCAGAGATTCAAAACCTGGCATATCCTTGAGAGCTGCCAGCGCATCACCCATCGCTGCCATTCCGAAGAAGATCAGTCCAAATCCTAAAATGACATTGCCATAATACTGAACGCGGATCTTTTTTGCGAAACAGATAAACATCGCGCCGATGAATACGATAAACATTGCATACTTGTCGATATTTACAGAAATCAGGAAGGACGTTACTGTCGTACCGATCGTAGCACCAAGTATGACTCCGGCTGCCTGTTCCAGTGACATAAGACCAGCCCGGACAAGGCCAATGGTGATGGCGGATGTCGCCGAACTGCTCTGCATGATGACTGTTAAGAGAATACCAATGAATAAGGCTGAAATGCGATTGGATGTGTATTTGTTGATGATATCTCGAAGCTGGTCGCCAGCCGCGGATTTTAAACCATCACCCATGAATTTGATGCCGAACATGAACAAACCAAAGCCGCCCAGTATCATTCCATAGTTCAGTGAAGATAATGTCATAATGCCTCCAGGAAAACACAATTTTTTTCCGCATCTGCAAAAAATAATAACATGACAATCCTATCAATGAAACCAAATTATGGGCAGGTCTGCTAAGATACAGGAAGAAGGAATAACGAATATGATCATTGGTGCAGTTATGGTTCCTCACCCGCCGATTGCGGTCGCAGAAATCGGAAAGGGAGAAGAGACAAAGATTCAGAAAACTCTGGACAGCTTTTCACGCGTTGCGGCGTATGTGGCACAGATGAAGCCGGATACCATTATCCTGACAACTCCTCATGCGGTAATGTATCGGGACTGGTTCAATGTGTCTAAAGGAACGGAAGCTTATGGAGACTTTGCGCGTTATCGGGCAAAGAAGGTTTCCTTCCATGTTGAATATGATGAAGCGTTTACCAGCCGTCTGGATGAGGTATGCAGGGAAGCGGATATTCCAGCAGGAACAACTTATGATACGGACTATGAACTGGATCAGGGGACAATGGTGCCGCTGTATTTCATTCGCCAGAAGTATGAAAATTTCAAGCTGGTGCGAATCGGGCTCAGCGGATTATCGCTTCCTATGCATTATCGCTTTGGTACACTGATCCAAAGTATTTGTATGGAAAGTGACAAACGCTATCTGATCATTGCCAGCGGGGATCTGTCGCATTGTGAAAAGGAAGATGGTCCCTATGGCTATCATCCGGAAGGACCGGAATACGACAGACGACTGATGGAAGATATGGGAAATGCGAATTTTGGCAATCTGATCCGTTATGAACCAGCCTTCCTGGAAAAGGCACAGGAGTGCGGACACCGCTCCTTTACAATTCTGGGAGGCATCCTGGATCGTTTGAGTGTTTCTCCAAGCGTACTGAGTCATGAGGCAACCTTTGGGGTTGGCTATGGATTTGTAATCTACGACATCAACGGAAAAGCAGAATCGAGAAACTTCCTCGATCAGTATGAAGCGGAAGCACGTAAGAAACATCTCGAACTGGCTAATGGCAGTGATCCATATATCCGTCTTGCGGCAAGGGCAATTGAAGAATGGGTGACAGCGCATCGTAAACTGAAACTGCCGGATGATCTGCCTGAGGAGATGCTGAATCATCGTGCAGGCGTGTTCGTATCCATTCATGAACATGGAGAATTGCGTGGCTGTATTGGCACCATATCGGCAGTACAGAAGAATATCGCGGAAGAAATCATAAAGAATGCGATTTCCTCCTGTTCGAGAGATCCAAGATTTGATCCGGTTGAACCGAAAGAACTTCCGTATCTTGAATTATCAGTTGATGTGCTGAAGGATGCGGAGCCTGTTCCGGATCCTTCCATGCTGGATGTAAAACGCTATGGGGTTATTGTGTCGACAGAGGATGGCAGAAGAGGGCTGTTACTGCCAAATCTGGATGGTGTGGATACAATCGAAGAACAGCTTTCGATTGCATTGCGCAAAGGCGGTATTTCCGAGCGGGAGCCTTATACGTTGGAACGGTTTGAGGTAGTGCGACATGCGTGAGGTGACCTGCCCGTATTGTTTTCATCATTGCCGGATCGGGGAGGGGATGGTTGGTTTCTGCCGGGCCAGAAAAAATGTAGCAGGAGAAAACGTCTGTGCGAATTATGGAAGAATAACCGGGATTGCGATGGATCCGATTGAAAAGAAACCACTCGCACGGTTTTATCCTGGATCATATATCCTTTCTGTTGGTTCCTATGGCTGTAACCTCTCCTGTCCATTCTGTCAGAACTGGCAGATTTCCATGGCAGATGAGCGTACATCCGGTTATGAGTCTGTTACGGCAGAACAGCTGGCAGATTATGTCATGCGTACTAAGGACAATCTTGGAATTGCCTTTACGTATAACGAGCCATTGGTTTCGTTTGAACTGATCATTGATGTCGCAACGATCATTAAGCCTGCCGGATACAAGGTGGCAGTCGTATCCAATGGCTGTGTGGAACAGACGGTTCTGGAACAGGTAGCACCGTATATTGATGCGATGAATATCGATCTGAAAGGTGACGCAGCATTCTACCAGGAACTGAATGGCAGCTATGAGCAGGTAAAACAAACGATTGCCTATATGCATGATAAATGTCATGTAGAACTTACAAGCCTGATCATACCCGGGAAAAATGACAGGGAAGAATGGATCCGGCAGGAAGCACAATGGATCGCATCTCTCGATGCGTCTATTCCGCTTCACCTGACCCGGTATTTTCCAAACTGGCACTATAAGATAGGCGCAACACCACATGAGACGGTCTATCGGCTGCAGCGGGTGGCAGAAGAATATCTGGATGATGTATTGGTTGGGAATGTGTAATGGATAAACTGGAAGAACTGACACAAGAGGCCAGACGCGAACATGTGCCCGTCATGATGGATGACGGCATGACATTTCTGCTGGAGTATATACGTGATCATCCAGGTGTAATGAAGATTCTGGAATGCGGTACCGCTGTCGGACTGTCCGCAATGAAGATGGCTTCCGTCCGGGAGAATATTACAATCGATACGCTGGAAGTAGATCCGGATATGTATCAACAGGCAGTTGCCAATATTCAGGAAGCGGAACTGAGTGACCGGGTATTTGTACATCTGACGGATGCGGCGCTGTTTACGACAGAAAAATACTATGATCTGTTTTTCATTGATGCGGCAAAATCACAGTATCGGATGTATCTGGAGCATTTCTGGAAAAATTCCTATGTTGGATCTGTGTTTGTCTTTGATAATCTGAATTTTCATGGAATTGTGGATCACCCGGAATATTCGGAAAACCGGAGCACCCTGCAGATGACCCGGAAAATCAAAAAATTCCGGGATGCGATACAGTCAGACGATCGCTTTGAGGTTGCCTGGCATCCGGAAGTGGGAGATGGCGTACTACTGGCAAAGCGCATTCGCTAGCTGAGCAAATCAGTACGAAAGAAAACCGGATTCCCGTACAATAGAACAAGTGAGGTAAAGAATTATGTATGATATAGCAATTATCGGAACCGGGCCTGCAGGGCTCGAAGCAGCGATTACAGCGAAAGTTCGAAATAAAGATGTGATTGTATTTGGCAGTAAGGAATCTTCCATTAAGGTATCCAAAGCACATACGATTCTGAATTATCTTGGTCTGCCGGAAGTGGCAGGTGCAGATATGTCCAGGGCATTTCTCGATCATGCGGCATCTATGGGCGTAGAGATTACAGAGGAACAGATCACTGCGATCTATGCGATGGGAGATAACTTTGCGCTGCAGGGTGCTGAAAACATGTATGAGGCAAAGACCGTTATTCTGGCAACCGGCGTTGTGGCCGCAAAGCCATACCCGAATGAAGAAAAACTTCTTGGCAGTGGCGTAAGCTACTGTGCAACCTGCGATGCGGCACTGTATAAAGGCAAGACGGCCGTTATCATTGGAAGTTCTCCAAAAGAGGAAGAGGAAGCAGACTTTATGACAGAGTATGCCGCAAAGGTATACTACATTCCACTGTATAAAGATGAAGTTCACACCAATGATAAAGTCGAAGTACTGCATGAAAAACCACTGGAGATCCTCGGTGATATGAAAGTTGAAAAACTGAAGACGGATCAGCGTGAAATTGAAACAGATGGTGTATTTGTACTGCGGGAAGCGGTAGCGCCAGGTCAGCTGGTACCGGGACTTGAGACAGACGGGCCGCATGTCAAAGTAAACCTGGATATGTCTACATCCATTCCGGGATGCTTTGCGGCAGGAGATATTGCAGGTCTGCCATACCAGTACATCAAAGCTGCAGGACAGGGCAATGTTGCGGCATTGTCAGCAGTTAATTACATTACACAGTTAGAACATAAACAGTAATGTAAGGAACAGGTTCAGGAATAAACGGAACGTCAGACAATATAAACTGAGAGTTAGAACTCAGCATAAATGAAAGTATAAAAAGGGCTGTCTGCTGCTTAATTAGCGGCAAACAGCCTTTTATTCTGGCATCAGGAGAATCACTAATTCTGAATCTGAACAAAGCGAGAATGCGCGTGGCAATTAGATTCAAGGCTGTGATTATTCACTGGTTCCGTTTGTTGCGGTCTCCGCTTTATGAATTGCCTCGTCTACATTCTTTGCGAGTTCCATATCCTGAAATTCCGTTTCCCGAGAAAGAGCCATTTCAAATCCATCCGTCATGTCGAAAGAAGCCTCTGCCTGAGCGACACTGACCTGCAGAACATGTCCGCCTTTTGTACGATCTTTTGTGATGAAATGGAAATGCCAGCCAGGTGTGTTCAGTCCACCCATGTAATCCGGACAGTACAGCCCGACGATCGTACCATCAATATTCTCAAAGTCAAACTCCGTCTGATCTTCCGCAAGTGCTGCATCCAGTGCGCGATAAGGCTTTTCCTGCTTGTACTCACTGCGGACTTTGATCGCATCAAATGTACCGTCAATCTTAACCATGTAGAAACAGTTCGAGCCAAGTTCGTTCACCACACCAGTCATTACTTCCTGGAGGGCAGCCATATCCTTGATATTCTTGAGGGAAAGCGTCTGATCTGTATCAAAGAATGTTACATTGCTGAAAGGAACAGTTTCTTCGTCAGAAGGTGTCGCAATACTGCCGTCCGCAAGAGCCTGATATACAGTTCCGTCCAGGACAATCATTTCTCCATTGACTCCTTCAAAGGTGCCGATCCCGGTATCGCCATGTTTTTTCAGTTCACCTACAGTGACAATACCGTCGTAATAGCCCTGAACCAGAGACTGCAGAAGGGCCACCTGATAGAGCGTATCCTGATTTTCTTTTTCCTGCGTTGTGACGGAAGCAGTTTCGGCTGTCGCACAAGAACAAAGCGTAAGTGCAGATACTGCTGTAATTACCAGAAACAGATGCTTCATGATCAATCCCTCTTCTTTCTTTTCTGAATGATGCCTAAGCTCCCGGCACGTAAGCCTGAAATGAGCTGTAGGGGCACTCAATAATATTATCAAGAAAAACATGAACGCATATCAATATGAGGTCATTTCAGATGGTTTCAAATAATAATATTTCCAACTGGTACGCGTTGTATTCGATAAAGAAAAAGAGACGATTCGTGCTGATTGGATGCTTCGTTACGAACTGAAAATGCGTGAAAGTCTGAAGTGCTTAGGAAGCGATTGTGATATTCGCTGCGAAACGATTTATTAGAAACAAAGATGGCTTTAGGGTTCTCAAGACAGTAAAATGTAGAAAATAGAAAAGAGATCAGCATGTTTTCAACTGGACATATTCTTTGGATTGCAATTTCATTCGTTCTGATTATTGGCGGTATTTCAGCGTGCATTCGTCTGAAACCGGATATTGACCGGCTGATGAAGGTTTGTTTCAGTATTGGTCTGGTTTCTGAAGTAATCAAATACTTTTCTATGATCCAGATAGTACCAATGGTGGATCCGGCAATTGTGGAAGAGAATGGAACAATGGTTCTTTCGTATCTTCCATCCGGACAGTATACGCCGATGATGCCGCTGGAACATCTTCCGTTTGAACTTTGCAGCATACAGTTGATCCTGATGGGTGTGTATTGTCTTCTGAAGGATGAGAAAAAGAAACATGCGCTGCGTGCATTTATGTTTCCGTGCGGGATACTTGGCGCAACACTTGGAATTGTAATGGCCACGCTTACTTCCTATCTGCAAACGGTAGCTGATTATTTCCTGACGATTCGCGCATGGCAGTATTTCCTGTACCACGCAATGCTGGTTGTATTATGCCTGTATCTTGGGATCAGCGACCGCAGCCATCTCAAATTCCAAGACTGGAAGACCGCAATTGCGATGCTGATCGCATTTGATCTTCCAACCTTCTATCTGAATTCCATCTTTTCCAGTCAGGTATATCAGAACGATCAGTTAATAGGTGTAACCCATCGTATTAACTTCTTCAGCTCGTATGTAAATCCATTGGGTCTTGTCCTGACTGAAAAATGGCAATGGATCACCTATCTTGTGATACGGGCTTCACTTGCGCTTGTTCTGATTATTCTGATTTATATTCCGCTGCGAAACAGAAAGAGTGTAAATGATTAACAGCGAAAAAGACATTGACGAAATTCTGGTTCAGTTCCAGAAACGATATCGTCAGAAGAAAATTTTAAATCTTGTGATTTCTGCCGCAATCATTGTAATGGGCATTTCATCCGTTCTGTTTATCTATTATTTTGACGGAGAGGGTTTACTGACATTTCGATGGATGACAGTGGATGGCACTATTTTTACGACGCTTATGACGATTTTCTTTGTGGCAGTAAACACAACAGAACTGATTGAGGATACGGAATTGACGCTGCGTTCGGTATACTTTGCAAGACTTTCTTCAGCTGTTGCGGAAAGCCTGATTCTGATTGTTGTATTGATCAGCCAGCTCCCTGTATTTCCACAGCATATGCATATCCTTCGCTACGACATGATGTGCATGCATATTCTGATCCCATTGTTAACGATTTTATCGTTTGTGTATAACGATTCTCCGATGCCGCGTCTGAGATTCAAAGATCTGATGAAGGGAACCTGGTTCATCAGTGTATATGCAGTTGTAATTCTGTCCTTAATTACGAGCGGGGTTGTGACAAGACAGATGATTCCGTATTTCTTTCTGGATCTTGAGGCTATGGGACCGATTATGTCCGCTGTCGTATTTCTGTTTATTTATGGACTTGGATATCTATTTTCTCTAGGAATATCGACCTTAAACCGAAAACTGTACTGGAACTGGTTTCGAAATCTGAAGAAACGTTAACCAGCTGAAAACAGGATTACGAAAGATAGAACAACGATAAACAGTACCATACCGATACTGGAAAGAGCTTCTCCTACCGAACATCCGTTGATGGAGAGTTCTTTTTCTTTTACCCCATAGGCAAATGAAACGAGGCCGAATAAATACAGAATGATAAGAAGTATCAGATACAGAAAGAATGTGAGAAATGCAGGGTGGAAGAGAACATCCAGCAGCTGAATTTCATACAGTGGTTTATGCGGGAAGGAAGCGAATGCCTGCTGCGCAAGAAATGGGGCGATTACTGAACCCATCGTATTAATAATCATATGAAGCACAAGTGAATACCTCAAATGATTCGTTTTCAAATAAATATAACCAAAGACCAGTCCTAATAAAGTGGCATAGACAAACTGCTGAAGATTTCCGTGAAACAGACCGAATAAAAGAGCAGATACGATTAACGCAGTGCGCTCTCCAAAGGGGTGCAGCCGATCGATAATGGACTTCCGAAAAACAAATTCTTCCATAAGCGGAGAAAGCACACAGATACAAAGCGTCTGTATGGGCATACTCCAGCTGCTGGAACCAGGATCAATTTTAAATGGTATGGAGAAAGGAAGAATACGGTTTAAGACTGCCTGAAGAATCATCCCGATGAAGTTTCCGGTATACATCAGAAACAAACAGGCTGTAAATGCCAGGAATAATTTTCCAAAGGAAAGTGTCGTACGTTCTCCTCGCTGTAGCTGCATATGTCTTGTACAAAGCAGAAAGACAGGAATACCAACAAGATAAATCGGAAGATAAGCGCTGAGTGTATGCAATAGCGGATTCATGGATGCGGTCATGGAACTGAGCGAATACTGGGTGAGCGATACGCATGCAAACATGAATAGCAGCGCAAATCCAATCCGGCTGTAGGCGCTTTTTGCGAATGAGCGATTAATTACTACAGCTTTATCTTTCACAGCAGAGCCGTGTGTCGGATTCAGCCATACACCGGCCAGTCCAAGGAATAACCCGCCAACGAGCAGATTCACCACAACCACAATCAGATTTGCGGCAATATCATGGTGAGTAATCAGTCCAAAGCTGATGATCATCTCATCCGGAATCATGCCAAAATACAGAAACAGAATCTGAATAACCTGTTTCAATGTTTTATCAATAGAAGGCGGAATCGCAACATCCACAAAGGTCCCGGCCGCAGTCGCAAAAAAATCAATCGATACCAGCAGCGGCAGAAATAAGAGACCGCGGAGTGGGGAGAGACCGGCAATTGCGGCTCCAAGCATCAATGGAAGGAAGGTATCCAGGGCGCAGTTCACAGAACCTCCCGCAAGCGACCAGAACAGTTTCAGCCATGTATTTTCCGGACTCCGGATGAAGGAGTCCTTTCGGATGTCCTCGCTCATCGGGCTGGCGATGGTACGGAAGAATGCGGTAACTGCCAGCAGGGCGACCGGTGGGTAGATGGAAGGTTCTTCCATGAAGAAACGCACAAACAATCCTCCGG
>JAFWJY010000156.1 GCA_017514525.1 Solobacterium sp.
CCAAACCGGTACAACCCCTACGATTATCTCGATTACGGTACGACCCGGCGGAATCAGGTATTGCAGCTGATGAAGAATCACGGCTATATCACTGAGGATGAGCTGACGCTTGCCAAAGGCATCAAGGTGGAAGACACCCTCGTCGGTGAAATCCGTGAAGCTGCAGAAGACAGTCAGTATCAGTCCTATATCGACGTTGTTCTGGAAGAAGCGATGGAGCTTACCGGTTCAGATCCGACGGTCAAAGGCATGAACATCTACACCCACCTCAACCGGGCGATGCAGGAAGAAGTCGAAGCCATTCAGAACGGTGAATCTACGGTAGTCTATCCGGATGATCTGATCCAGGTAGCGATGATCTCCATGGATAACCGCAATGGTGCGATCGTCGCCGTCGGCGGCGGCCGCAATTACGATGGCGCCCGACTGTTGAACCGTGCAACCATGAACTATAAACAGCCCGGTTCCAGCGTTAAGCCGTTACTGTCCTATGCATTAGCCTTTGAGTATCTGGGCTATTCCCTTGATGAAGTACTGCTGGATAAACCGATCACCTATCCAATGGAAAGCATGGTGCTGGTCAACGCCAGCGGCAATTATGCCGGTGATGTGACGATCAAGGATGCGGTTGGCAATTCCCTCAACATCCCTGCCATCCTTACTCTGGAACGGGTTGTAAATAAGATCGGCCCGGAAAAAGTCGTGGAATACCTGAATACGATTGGCTTCTCCAGGGTCAAGCAGGAAAACTTCCACCTCTCGTATGCGATCGGCGGTACAACCTTCGAAACAACCTGTAAGGAGCTTGCCGGTGCACATGCGATGCTGATTAACAAAGGCGTATACAACCAGCCGCATACGATCGAAAAAGTCGTTATGACCTCAGATGGTTCGGAATACTATACCCAGAATCAGAATGTACGTGCCCTCTCCAGCGGCAGTGCATATCTTGCAACAGAGCTGGAAGCCAACAACGTTACCGGCCCATACTTCAACTACATGCAGCTGCTGGCCAGAAGCTATCCGGTATACGCAAAGACCGGTACAACCGACTGGGGCAACGATGGTGTGCAGTATGGCATCCCACGCGGTCAGATGAAAGACAAGTGGATGGTTGCCAGCACCAGTCAGTACACCAACTGTGTATGGGTTGGTTACGACAAGGCGGAAGCAGGAAAAGAAACATATTATACCTCTTATAAGAGTTCCCTCAATATCCCTGGTAATATCAACCGTCTGCTTCTGAATAAGGAAGAAGAGATCTGGGGTGTACCGGAAGCGATACCGCAGCCGGAAGATGTACAGAATGTTACTTATATCTACGGTACCTTCCCGCATGTCCGTCAGGAATTTGCGATTGATGGCGGCGGAACCGTTACTTCCCTGGTTTCCAATGCCGGCCTTGAAAGCATGCCGCTGGCTTCTGTTGATGAATTCCTGGAATACTCCAAGAGCGAAGCAGAATACCTTGGCACCAAGGGCTTCAGCGCACGCTTTGACCAGTTCAATGTTCTGACGGTATCCTGGGCCGGATCCAATGGCATCTGCTCTGGCGGACAGCGGAATATCGGTCTCCATGATCCATACAATGATATTGATCAATGGGGCGCATGTCTGGCTGATCTGTCCTGGCTTGTCGGAGGCGGCGAATACTGGGGCACCGTCTATTGTGACGATGTACCAGTCGGAGAGTTCTCCTCCAACAATGGCTTCTTCAGCGGATATGTCGCTGACCTGTATGGTGAAGTCAAAGTCTGTGGTGGATCCACTACTGCAGATGGCAGTGACAACACCGCCTGCACGATCGCACAGTACTATGAAAACCCGGATGCCAACGGCTATGTTGATGAAAATGGCAACTGGGTACAGCTCGAACCCGATTACAGCCAGTATGGCTACTGGGATGAAAATGGCAACTGGGTTGGCCAGGGCCATTGGGATGAAAACGGGTTCCATCCGGAATAAGAAGAACTTCAGGGGATTCGCGTGATGCGGATTCCCTTTTTCATTGGCATAGAATGATCCTGTTTCAGAGGGTATCATATTTGTTCTTACTTATAATGTAGATGCGGTGCCCCATCGACGGATACGGTACGTATGACCTATGAAATGATTTCCTATACGGGGAATGAAGAAGGATAAATATCCTACCTTGGCCAGTATCAGGGATAATCAATACCGAATAAAAAAACACCGATAACAACTTGGTTTGTCCGGATGCTTGAATACAAGGCAGACTGGTATGGAAGAACGATACAGTTTGTGGATCAGTTCTTTCCATCCTCACAGATGAGTTCGATATGTGGAACTATCAATCCTGATGTAAAGGAACTTTCGGTACGAGAGTGGGATTGTCCTGAATGCGGAGTACACCATGATCGAGATAATACCAGCGCCGTCAACATTAAACGAGAAGGACTCAGACTGCTGTATGCATAGCTGAGCATAGATACTTAGAACGGCAGGAACTGCCGGGATAGCCTGCATCATATGGGAAACCGCTGTATGTCAGAGTTTCATGACTGATATACAAGTATGCCCAGTTCGCAGGAATCCCCCACTTCAACGCTTTGCGTAAATGGCGGGAGGTTCAAATAGACGATTACTACATGGTTTGTCCACGAAACCTGATGCATGTACCATATCAGCGCCAGCAAAATTCACATAAAACCTGTTTTCTTACAACGTGAGATGATGACATCTCATGCGATGAACTTATAATAAAACACCATGGATCAGATGGTCCATGATGTTGTGTTGATTATTCCGAGATAGAGATTGCCTTGAATTCCGGTGTACCGACCATGAGGTTGAACCAGTAGGTATGCCGCTTCTTCTTTTCGTCGCTTTCCTTTAAGCCTTCACTGATGCCCTTTCCACAGATCTGGATCAGGTTTTCCATCGGGACATCAACTGCTTCGGTAATATCTTCAAAGACCGGCATTGGCAGCGTAATAACGGATTCACGGTTGGTAAGACCAATGTAACGGCCAATTCCGTATACTTCGATATTGGCTTCGATCGGATCCATATCTTCTTTCTTCCAGATCTCTGCCATTTTTTCCTTGCGTCGTTTGTTCAATCGGTTGTAGATGTAGCGCATCAGAGAGGCAATGCCGAATCCAAGCATGAACATCATTGGTCCGGTAAACTCTGCCGGCAGGAACTTCGTCAGGTAATAGATATCACGCCAGCCGCCCATGTCTTCTCCGATCAAAACGACATTGGTGATATAGACAGCTGCGTAGATATAGAACGGAATCAACGCCTTCAGGGAATCTTCAACCGTAAAGTAATATCTCGATTCCGTGGAAAATAACAGCACCAGCGCCATGATCGGACATAGGACATGGAGCCAGAAGTTCATGCCGGTAAAGGCAAGCTTGGCCCCTCTAGTCGGCCAGATGAAGGCAATCGCAAATACCATGGTAAGCGTTGTACAGATCGCACCGGAGTATTGAAACATGCCGACCCATTTTGGAAATACAAAGCGCTTGTTTCGGATGCCTTCCATGGCATATGGAATCAGGAAGGCTGCACCGAAGGCAGACAGTGTATTGGAGTTGACGGTAAACAGCTTAAACAGATTCTGACCGCGCTCTGGCGTTACTTCACTTGGCATGGTGGTTAATCCCCCTACCACTGCATAGAACGTGCAGGCAGTAACGACAACACTGGCGATCAGTGCTACCCGACTGTGATGTTTTGTCAGATTGGCAATGTAATGACGCTTCTTATGACGGCGATTCAGTTTCTTTTTCGGTTTCGCCGGGTTGTACTTCAATAAGGTGCGGCCATAGTACTCACTCTTATCCAGACCAAGTACGATCAGCAGCATATCTTCCATGAAGACCAGTCCAAACGCAAAGGCAATTCCCTTGCCAAAGGATTTGGCCATCTTCAGCTTCATGACAATGCTGAGACCAAAATAAATAAAGAAGCTCGCAAAGAAGATAAAGGCTGCCGCTCCAATGGTAAGACCAGAGGCCGGACGGATCAGAATATTGACGATCTGAAAGGCGATTACGACAAGACCGATCCAGCCATACCATGCAATATCATACAGTTCATAGCGGGAAAGAACAGGTATCAGAGAATGCCAAGGCGTCTTCCCCGCTTTTTTAAATACTTTCCAGCGTCCAATCAGCGAAGCAACCAGATAAATCGCAGCAACCACAAGAATCAATGGCTTTTCAACGACATCCCCGACTCTTCCTTCCAATATAATCTCTAGGAAATAATCATAAATTGACATCGGAATCCTCCCCTCCTAAACACCGTAACCTATTATAATCCGTTAGAACTATAAACAAACAAGAACTCAGAGACAGCTTCTGAGTTCAACTACTATTCAATTAAATAAAGTCGTACTAAATAGCTCTGCCCCGTACCACATTCTTGCAGTTATAGGTGGCAGAAGTCGCATCACGCCCACTTGTCACCGAATTCTGATTCGTCAGGGGCGTCTGCTGCATAGGGCAAATGTCTCTCTGCTCACCTCCATTGACAAGATCAATTTCTTCATCGGAAAGCGTAGTAATCTCATCAATAATACGGTCTGTATTCTGTTTCAGTTCTTTCTCCGTCATAGTAAATTACCTAGATTCCTCTCATCTGTATATACGAAGCCAGCGCATGGATTCCACAGAAAGATGCGTTTTATTCGCTGATCTTCTTACGGGATATGATCCGGATCGGCGTGCCTTCAAAGTCAAACGCTTCTCGCAGGGTATTTTCAATAAAGCGCTGATAGGTAAAATGTAACAGCTTTGGTTCATTGCACGACAGCATAAACGTTGGCGGCTGTGTATTGACCTGGGTTGCGTAATAGATGCGGAATCGTTTGCCATTGCGGGCCGGTGCCGGTGTTGTCATCTGCATATCCGCAATGACTTCATTCAGCACATTGGTCGCAATGCGGCGCTTGCTGTTGGCATAAACCTGATCTGCCAATGGTAAGAGGTTTTCCACCCGCTGTCCGGTTTTGGCAGAGATAAAGACAATTGGCGCATAGGCAAGATAAACAAATTCTTTGCGTACCTTTTCGATGAATTCATTCATCGTGTGATCATCTTTTTCAACCGTATCCCATTTGTTTACCGCGATGATGACCGGCTTGCCTGCTTCATGGGCATAGCCTGCCACATGCTTGTCCTGTTCCCGGATGCCGGCTTCTGCGTCAATCAGAAAGACCGCCACATCACACGATTCAATTGCGGATAATGCCCGCAGCACCGAATACTTTTCAATTGATTCGTATACCCGTCCACGCTTGCGGATACCAGCGGTATCGACAATCACATACGGTCTTCCTTCATAGGTAAAGGCGGTATCTACTGCATCTCTTGTGGTGCCTTGCTCATTGGCAACAATTGCCCGCTCTTCCTTGAGGATTGCGTTTACCAGAGAAGACTTGCCGACATTCGGTTCCCCGATGACCGCAATGCGAATGCCCTGTTCTTCATCGGATTCCGCTTCCAGCGGAAACTGATCCACACAGGCATCCAGAATATCACCAATGCCAATGCCATGAACACCGCTGACCGCAATCGGATCACCAACACCTAATGCATAGAATTCATAGATATTTGGAAGTCTTGATTCATCGTCAATCATATTGACTGCTAATACGACCGGTTTGTCTGATTTCTGCAGCATGCGGGCAATATATTTGTCATCATCCGTCAGGCCCATCTTGCCATTCACGACAAAGATAATGACATCTGCTTCCTCTACCGCAATGGTAACCTGTGCCTGGATCTCCTTCTGATACGGCTGATCCGCAATCTGGATTCCACCGGTATCAATCAGTCGAAATTCATGTCCGGTCCATTCACTGCGTGCATAGATACGGTCACGTGTGACTCCCGGTACATCTTCTACAATGGATACGCGTTCCCCGGCAATGCGGTTAAAAATCGTGGATTTGCCGACATTCGGACGGCCAACGATCGCGATTACTCCTGTTTTCATGTGTTCACCGCCTTTCAGTACGGTCAGAAAAACTGCTACCCATTCGGCTGGGTTGGCAGTTTTGTTTTTTACTTCTCTAAATATGGTTTTGCAAGATCATAGATCTTTGCGACTACTTCATCGATGGTAAGATCTGAGGTATCAATCTCAATCGCATCGTCTGCCTTTACAAGTGGAGAGAATTCCCGGTGCATATCCTGATAATCCCGGGCTTCAATTTCCTTCTCCAGTGTTGCGACATCCGATGTTTCGATGCCTTCTTCTTTGTTTTGAAGATAGCGGCGGACAGCCCTTGCATGGGCACTGGCCGTCATGTAGATCTTGAGTTCTGCATCCTTCAGTACAACGGTACCGATATCACGGCCATCCATGATGAAGCCTTTCGCTTCTGCCATCTTCTGCTGACGCTTTACCAGTTCCTTGCGGACAAACTGAAGCTTGGATACATCACTTGCCCCCATGGAGATATCATCTTCACGGATTGCCTTGGATACATCTTCTCCATCGAGGATTACCTTCCCGTCCGGTGTCAGAACGATATCGGTATCTTCCAGCATCTCAACCACTTTCGCTTCATCATTCAGCGGAATTCCAGTACGAATTGCCTTCAGTGCTGTACAGCGGTACATCGCACCGGTATCGAGATGTACATAGCCAAGCTTTTCACATAAGATCTTGGCAATTGTACTTTTACCGGCAGCACTTGGTCCGTCTATCGCAATATTGATACGCATCAGCCAATGACTCCTTTCGATAACAGCACCCAGTAGATAACTACTGCCAATACCAGAGACAGCGCAACAATCAGAATGATGAGTACGATGTTCAGAATCTGATTCGTATGTTTCATACGATCATTTACATCGTTAAGGTCATCTTCATAATCATCCAGCTGTGCCCGCATCTGAGTAGTTTCATTCAGAATGCGCTGATTGGTGGAATGTGAGGAATTGTAATAATCATCCTTGTCATCCTCATCATCAAAGAGGCTCTTCCGTTTTGGTTTCTTATCCGCATTGTTCTTCTGAGCCCCATTGATCAGACGCTGCACTTCTGCCGCAATGTCTTCTTTGGTCATGGCCTGTGTATCGGAACGCGGACGGTCATCTTCCTCTTCTTCCGGTTCATCATCCAGGAAGTCATATGCAGGCTTCTCTTTAATTGGAACGGATGCCGGACGTTCTGCGGCCGGGTGTTTTTCCCTGCCGAAGGAAATATCTGCAGTATCCGCTTCTTTCACTGCAGGTTTTGCAGGTTCCGACGCATAGCTGGAATAAGACGGTTTGGAAACTTCTTTTGGAGATACTTCTACCGGTTCATCCGGATACGGCTTTCTCGGTGCAGGTTTTGGATCATTGCGTAAGGAACGCAGGATATCAAGATCCGTGTTGGCAGAATCTGCCACACCCTGATCGATGTTATACTCTTTTACTTCACGAATATAATCATCAATATATTCATTATTGAATGCCGTTGTATAGTTGGCATTGTTCTTGAAGTAATCCTTGGAATAGCCATTCCCGGATGCGGTCTCAC
>JAFWJY010000157.1 GCA_017514525.1 Solobacterium sp.
ATAAGGGCTGGCCAGGTTTTGGAAATGGTTTGGAATGACAGTCGAGGATAACGGTATCCCCTGCAGTTGCCATATTTACCAGTTTGCCGTTTTTTTCGATGCGGACAGCTGTCAGTCCGGTATCAATTGGATCATTCAGAATCCGAAGCCCGTCATGCTGGTGCAAGTCATCGGATAAGGTAACGGTTACCCTTCCATTGCGAAAGGAAACAACCCGTCCGATTTCGACGCCCATATGATTGGGGCGGAAGGAAGTCATGCGGTGACTCTGATCATCATGGAAGGCATGTCCTTTTGTAAAGCCTCTATGGAATAACAGTTCCAGTTCTTTGGCGCGGGCTGGTGATACCTGATACGGTTTTCCTGCATAGCAGGCGTCGATCGCTTCCCGGAAGGTCTTTGTGACCAGATAGACGTATTCCTTCCGCTTCATGCGGCCTTCGATTTTCAGACTGCTGACGCCGGCTTCGATCAGCTCCGGCAGATGATCAATCAGGTTCAGATCTTTCATCGCAAGCGCGTATTCCCCGCGATCGGAACCGCAGCGGACCTGTCCATTGCTGGCATGGAAGCGCAGACGGCACATCTGGGCACAGGTGCCCCGGTTGCCGGAGCGGTTTTTGATTGCCTCACTCATCAGGCACTGACCGCTGTAGCTGACACAGAGCGCCCCATAACTGAACACTTCAATTTCAATCCCGGTTTGAACACATTCCCGAATGACTTCAATCGGTGTTTCTCGGGCAAGAACTGCCCGTGCAGCACCCTGTTCCTTCATAAACTGACAGCCGGCTGGGTTATGAATATGCATCTGGGTGGAACAATGCACTTCAAGATCCGGGTATTCCTTACGTACGCGATGGAATAACCCGAAGTCCTGAATCAATAACGCATCTACATCATTGTTGTAAAGGAAGTCAATTTCCTTCATCGCAAGATCGATTTCCTTCTCAAACAGCAACGTATTCATGGTCACATAGACTCTGACATCCCGGATATGACAGTAGCGTACTGCCTGCTGAAATTCTTCATGCGTAAAATTACCCGCAAAGGCACGGGCACTGTAATTGGTAATGCCAAGATATACTGCATCGCAGCCTGCTTCCACAGCCGCAATCAGGGCATCCATATTGCCGGCAGGGGCCAGCAGTTCAATTTTCTTCTGCAATGGTTCGAACAATCTGATACTCCTTTACCAGATGTTCCATCCGTATGGACGCATTGGCTGCAGATGTGGAAGGCAATGCAATCTGCGGGATGGAATCAATCTGAATATATCTGCGATACAAGGCGGCGGCTTTCCCGCCGGTAGTAATAATTGCTTTGATTCTGGTCTGCTTCAACAGGCCGGCAATGTCATTTGGGACGACTTCACGGATAGAGGAATCAGAAGAACCATGAATCACACAACTGGCAATCACATCCCATAAGGCAATACCATGGGACAGACAGAAGGCTTTGCGGTCTGTGATTTCTTCTTCAAATACCTTTGCCAGTACAGGCCAGAAGCGATTGGTCGGATTGGCATAGTAGAACTGCTGTTTCCGTGAGACAACGGATGGAAATGAACCAAGGATCAATACCCTGCTCTCGCTGTCATAAACCGGTTCCAGTTCGTGAAAGACTCGCTTATCTTCCATGATTCAGATTCCGTAACAGAAACAGTTCCAGACTGGAAGTCCCATCCAGACGTCCAGTTTTCATGCCCTGATCAATTTCTGCCAATTCCTTCAGACGATGCAGAAACCAGCCGCTGGAATGCCCGCCGCAGCTGTCCAGATCTTTATCCGGAAAGCCCTGGCCGGTACGTGATTTGATTTCTTCCATGGACATTCCGACTTCATAACAGCGTCTGACACAATAAAGACGCTTCAGGCGATAGGTCAGTGTCGGCAGGATGCCATATACATCCAGAGAAGCGTGTTCCCGCAGTTCATACCAGGTTTCCATTGTCGTACTGGCATTGCCTTTTACAAAGGCATCCGAGAGTTTCCAGACATTGACTTCGGGGTTGTAACTGACAAGGCCTGCGATCGCGGCCCGGTCAAACTGTGTTTCTCCATACAGTTCCATCTTATCGAGTGTCCGATAAAATTCTGTAGCGCTGTCAGAAATACGCAGTTTCAATTCTTCCAGTGCATCCTGGGAAAGCTGGAAACCTCTTGCGTCAAGCTCTCTGCGAATCAGTGCGTCCATCTCCCAGGGGCTGGGGTTGGAAAAAGTAATGATACTGACAGTTTTTCCTGCATGGGCAGAAAGTATCTTATATTCCTTGGTTCGTTTATCGCACAGATACCCATCGCAGAGAAAGATCAGATCGGTATCCGGATTGGGTGACAGACAATACTGATCCAGTATTTCTGCGGGCGTTTTCTTTGCGCTTTTCTTCGATCTGGAAGTCTTTTCAGAGGTGCTGCCTCCGGATTTCAGGAAGTATGGGTTGGACAGCAGAACCACTCTGCGATCCCCAAACAGGGAAATCGTGGAACAGAGATTCAGGGTCGCTTCCATGGAAAAACCGGTGCGGCTGCTGGCGTCAATGACGATCACATTCTCGCCTTCCGCTCCGGAATGCTTGATTAACTGACGCTTCTTGGCATTCAGCTGATAGCTCTCTTTTCCTTCCAGAATCGTAATCACACCCGTATTATATCAAGCTTTCCATTGGAGGTAAGAAGGACATTGGCAAACGGAAGACAGATGATGGAGATATCCCCTTCGGTCTTTGTATCAAGATACGGAATCCGGCGATTATTCAACCGGGCAATCACTTCCGGGCTTGGATGATGGTAAATGGAATAGACACCGCTGGAAATAATCCCAAGTTTTGGACGTAAAGTATTCAGGAATTTCTCACTGTTTCCGGTATGACTGCCATGATGTGAGAGTTTCAGGATGTCACAGGATAGTTTTGGGTAGCGATGCAGGATTGCCGCTTCGGTGTCGCTTGAGGCATCGCCCATAAGCAGCACCTTCATCCCATTTAGGAAACAGTAATCTGTAATCGAACTTTCGTTTTCATCTTCGGATGTTAATGGGTTGAGATCATACAGTTTCAAAGCTCCAATGGATAATGGGTCATGGTGTCTTGTTAAGACCTGTTTGGGATAAAAGGTATCGATCACATTCTGCTGGTTGCCGCTATGATCATTATCGCTATGGGTAATGATCAGGGCATCCAGTTGTTTGATTCCTTTAGCTTCCAGCATCGTTTTGACCGCATTCCACTGGGTGGGCTTGCCAGTATCAATCAGAATGTCAGAAGTACCTAACGAACCCCGGATCAAAATAGAATCCCCCTGCCCTACATTAATAAATGTCAGCTCCGCAAATGGATGAAAGAGACCGGTAATCTGAAACAAGAGAAACAGGGCACAGCGCTGTTTCATACAGTGTGGTCCGTTTCTTAATGACAGCTGAAGCAAACCATATGCCAGCAATCCCCCTCCCAGTATGGTTCCAGGAAGCGATATCCAGTTCAGAATACCTAAACAGTGATCCAGAAACGAAACTGGACTAGTAAACGGAATACTAGTCAGCGCCTCCAGTAAGGCCAGGATCCAGACCGCTCCGGTCACCGGCATAAGAAAGCGGAATGCGAGCAGTTCCATCGGTTTTACCGTATAAAACAGCAGTGATTCCATCTGCATGCCCCAGAAGAACCGTTCAAAGAGATCTTTGCGGTGGTTGCTGGAGGAAAAGGTATACACAGCCGGAATCAGAAATGACGCACTGTGAATTACCCATGGAAAAAGACGCAGGCCAATCAGAAACGAGAGTCCCTGCTTTTTCATTCCTCTGAAACCTGCCCGTTCCAGTCCGAAGGAAATCAGACGCTGGGTTAACAGGTATGGAAAGTGAAATACGATTGCAAGAACAATGGTGATTCCAGTAAGGATGCGTTTTCGATCTGCTTCATAGAAGAAATACTTCAGAAGCAAGCGCAGAAACACAAGCACGCCTGCCAGTGAAAAACTGCGGTCCGCAAAGATGCCCTGAAAGGTACCATCGGAATGAATGTGAAACAGAATTTCGAGAAGTTCTTCGGTATGCGGACTTCCGGAATTCAGGATATGCGCCATCAGATGACCTCTGAGACTGTACGTCGGTTTGATTTCCTTAATCGTATCTGGAGAAATGGAACAGGTAATGCCCTGCAGGCGGCAGTAGGAAGAAAAATCAAATTGATAGAAGCCTTTTGATGGTTCTATTGGCACCGGAACCCCATCGAAGGCAATCGTAGAATCCAGGATTGGTTTGGCACGGGTATAGACAAGCAGTTTACTGCTATGATTTGAGACAACCACATAGTTGTTCCTTACAGTGATGACTCTTCCTTCCCGCATGGTTTCCGAGCTGAGGCCCGTCGGAATCAGAAAACAGGGAAGCAGAACTGCGGCAGCCAGCCACGAATCATCCCGGGCGATCGACGCATACAGAAGCACGGTTAAGGCAAAAACTGTCACGGGAAACCGAGTGCTCGAAAGAATCAACCAGGCCCCGAGAACCAGCGGAAGCGGATGTGAAAGCGCCTGATCAAAGCGTGATAAGATCTTCCAGCGCTTCATACTTACGCTCCCCAATACCCTTTACATTTCGTAATTCATCGATTGTCTGAAATAAGCCATGTTCATTCCGATAGGCAATGATCCGTTCTGCCATGGCTTCGCCAATTCCAGGCAATGCGGTCAGATCGTTTGCGGTAGCAGTATTGATCGAAATACGCTGATTTTCAGATTCCTGTTTTTTAGCTGGGATCCGCAGAATGTCATGATCATTGAGTACGGTATCCCTGTTGAATACGGAAAGATCCGCCTCTTCCGTAACGGTTACCTGTTCCAGTAATTCCGCAATCGTAGCGTATGGGTGAATGGTGATTTCACCAGGGTTTTGAACTTCACCTTCTACGGTTACCGTTATCGACTGTCCCTCTATGGAAGCAAGATCCGCTGTCTGATAATCCAGTCCGAATGCAAACAGGAGTAATAAGAAAAAGATAAGCAGCTGTTTCATGTAGGAAACCTCCTGCTTATCTATTAGTCATGAAAATTAATTTTTCCTGAATTTATTTGATCTTGATGATCATTACCTTATATGGCTTCTTGGCATGAACTTCAACCGTCTGGCCAGCTTTCTTATCAAGAATTGCCTTGGCAAGCGGTGTCTCATTGGAAATCAGTCCGGATAACGGATCTGCCTCCGTCTTACCAACAATACGGTATTCTGCTTCTTCCTTGGTATCTTCAAACTGCAGCTTTACCGTAGAACCGATCTGAACAACTTTGGATCCGCTCTTGGTATCGATGATCTCATAGTTCTTGAGCATCTCTTCCAGTTCGGAAATACGGTGTTCAACCTGTGCCTGCTTTTCTCTTGCGGCATCATAGTCCGCGTTTTCGGAAAGGTCACCCAGGGAACGGGCTTCCTTCAGTTCTGCTTTGACTACTTCACGTTCAACATGAACGAGGTTATGGTATTCATCCTGGAGCTTCTTTAAGCCGTCTTCTGTCAAATAAATCTTATTGTCTGCCATTTTTTCTCCTCTTCGTTCCGCCAAACATTATATATCTTCCATCTTTCAGAATCTACAATTTCATATCATCATTTGACGCAAATCGTTCGTTGAGAATATTCAACCGCCGATTCAAAGAAAAGGCAGCAGATCTGAAATCTGCCACCTCATATAGTCTGATTCGTTTCTGTAGATTACAGCTTCTTCAGCGCAAGTACAGCCGGGGACGCAAGAAATTTACGTATTGCCAAAACAACATCTGCACGGTTGTCTGCTAGCTTGGCAGGCAGAGCGCCTGCTTCCTTGCTTGTGAGAAACAGAGCATATATGTTGTCAACCGAAGCCATATCCGCGAGTCCTGCTTCCTTTGCCAGCTCTTTGAATAACGGGAGATTAATCTGGGCAACACATGGTCTTTCAGCTGCGCCGGCTGCTCCAGCAACTCCTGCAACACCAACTATGCCACCATTTACTTCATTCAATGCTTCATCATTAATATACTTCATCTTGGATTCTCCTTTACACGATCTTTGTGTTACATCTACTTATACGATGATACTGGATATCATCCACGCTGGGAGCCGCGAATAATGCTTTGAATTTTGGTCGCAAGCAGATCAATCGCGACGGTGTTGGATCCGCCTTCCGGAATAATAATATCCGCATAGCGCTTGGTCGGCTCGACAAAGGTGTTATGCATGACGCGTACGGTTGATACATACTGATTTACAACGCTGTCCAGTGAACGGCCGCGTTCTTTTACATCACGTACCAAGCGACGGATAAAACGGATATCCGCTTCCGTATCAACAAATACCTTGATGTTTTCCAGCTGACGAAGCGCTTCGTTTTCCAGTACAAACAGTCCTTCCAGCAGGATGACATCCGCCGGTTCCAGGTGTTCCACAACCGCAGAACGGTTATGCGTTGTAAAGTCATAGGTTGGCTTGTCAATTGCCTTGCCTGCCAGCAGGTCTTTCAACTGACCAATGAGCAGATCGGTGTCAAAGGCAAACGGATGGTCGTAATTGGTGCGATACCGGTCTTCCATCGACAGATGAGACTGATCCTTGTAGTAGTCATCCATTCGCAGGATCAGAACCGATTTCGTATCCGAAAACAGGTCTTTGATTTTTTCCGCGATGCTTGTTTTTCCAGAGGCAGTACCTCCGGCGATGCCAATGAGAATCGGTTTATTCATAATGTACTCTCCTGTTGTCTCAAAGCTTGTAAGAGATTTCCCTGATCGTCATAGATCAGTTTGATACAAAATGGGTTCGGATCGTTTTCCAGCATCTGTTTCAAGAAGATGCGGTCTCCTTCCCATAAGGGAAGATCAAGAATCTTATCTTCATCGATCCAGGCAAGCGTGCCTTCATCGCATTCCCGCAGGGTTCCATGGAACGCTTCACAGGTATAAATGGCAATCTGTTCCGGCTCCTGTGTATCGTAAAGGAAGTCAACCATGCCGCAGAGTGTCAGCTGATCTGTGATCAGTCCGGTTTCTTCCAGCACTTCCCGTCTGGCACAGGCTTCAAAGGTTTCGTTTCCTTCTACCTTTCCGCCGACTCCGATCCATTTACCATGATTGACATCGTTGGCTTTACGGTTGCGATACAGCATCAGCCACCTGCCGTCCTGAATCAGATATACACAGGTACTCTTCTTCATCAGTGGTAGGTCGTATGCGCCGCTACATTGGCATTGTGCTCTTCCAGCGTGCGTCCATAATAAACCACACCGGTTTCGACATCCGCCATAAAGTAGTAGTAGTCACTTTCCGTCGGATACAGGACCGCTTCAATCGCATCTTCTCCCGGGTTGATAATTGGTCCCGGCGGCAGTCCCGGGTACATATAGGTATTGTACGGGCTGTCAAAATCTGCATTGGTTTCACAGGCCAGCCAGTTTTCGCCATTATCCTCATCCATCGCATAACAAAC
>JAFWJY010000158.1 GCA_017514525.1 Solobacterium sp.
ATCATGGTCCAAAGCGACTTGATCAGCGCATAGGCGTCCTCTTCACTGAGCACACCCGCTTCAAGATCCCGCTTGAGATACGAGCCCAGCAGATCATCAAGCCTGCCATAGTTAATACACCCACTGACCAGGGCATACAGCCAGAACAGCTGCAGCGCCTGGGCAAAGGTAGCCGGTTTATGATCCGCGACATACAGCAGATTGGCCCGCATGTTCGCCAGTTCCATTCGCCGCTTCACATCGGCGTCCTTCATTGCCTCTTCACAAGCCGCGGCTCCCTGCAGAACACAGGTGCGGAACAGTTCCATCGCTCCGATCGCACTTTGAATAAACGGATTCTGCTGTTTTGTCTTCAGCAGATCAATGATCCCCGGAATGCCAAGCCGCAACAGTTTTTTATAATCCAGCATCATTCCGCTGAGGCGGGCGGTCGCCATAAACGGATAGGAACAGTCAATAAACCGTCCGGTCGTTGTATCATTCAGCACCTCATCGCAATACAGTGCTTTTACATCATGGTCACGCCAATAGTCATATAATGCGTCAACGCGTTTCCGGTCTGCTTCACAATCCGCCTGATTCTGGAACTTACGCAGCTCATGAAACACACAGTAGTGCCCGACTCCGCCAATGCTGGTGACGCTGCCAAATCCGATCGGCAGAAAATCAAGACGCCCGGCAATCAGGTCGGTATCTGGAATGGAGCGGAACAGACGCGGAAACAGCACGCGCAGACAGGCCAGTTCACGAACTGCCTTGTCATCCTGCTCGTGAGCACGATACGCCCTGGTATATTCCTCCATGATGGAAAGCTGTTCCTGCCATGGTTTTTCACACGGCAGTTTTTTGGATACCGATACATTCTGAGCACCTTCAATATTGACTCTGACCATATAGTGCATCTCCTTCTTATACCTTCACTATACTTCTGATAGTTATCACATTCAATCACTTTTATTCATTTTTGTTCATTATTGTTCAATTTAGCCAAAAAAAGAAAGGCCTCACTCGGAAGCCTTATGCTGGTCGAAATATACATCCAGATACATTTTATAGGCAATGGCGGAAGTGACTTTTTCCAGCATTTCCTTTGCCTCACTGCGGGGTTCCTCGGACTTCTTCCCCTTTTCAATCGCTGCCAGCCGTTCTTTTAGTTCTGTTCGGAAAGCGGAATAGCCTTCTTCGGTGGTGCAGGCTGATTCCTGCATCTGCAGGCATTTGCGGATCTGATCCATGGATAATACGGTCTTCGATACCGCCACAAAGAACAATGCGGCGATTCGTTCTCTTCCATAGATCTTCTTTCCCTCCCGGGAGATGATCTTGAGTTTGACATAGTTGGAGATCATGGATGGCGTAACACCCATGTCATATTCCTCCAGATAGCCGTTCAGGTATTTGGTGACCTGATCCAGGTACAGACCAACAGCCGGTATTTCATTCCAGGATGGAAGTTCAAATGCGTTCAGTTTTTCAATTGTCGGATTTGTTTTCATGAGTTCAGTTTAGTTTCGATACAAAATAACGTCAATGAATTTATGTATAATCCGTTGACAGGTTATTGAATAACCGTTATATTGAAACTAGTTAAACGGTTATTGAATAACCGATAACAGGTTTTAAGAAACAGGAGGTAGCGTATGACAGTCTTGCGGAAACAATATGTACCATTCCGGCTGAAAGATCCAATCAGTTCCCTGACCCATTTCATCGGTTTTCTGTTTACCATTCCAGCCACATCCTTATTGCTGATAAAGGCCGGGAGTTTAGGCTGTTCCATGCGTTCGATGACCGCGCTGGCAGTCTTCATGGCATCCATGTCGCTGTTATATGCGGCCAGTGCCGCATATCACGCCTTTCATATCAATCCCGTAGCGGATGGGATCCTCAAGCGGATCGATCACTGCAGCATCTTCGTCCTGATTGCCGGAAGCTATACCCCAGTCTGCATGATTGCCCTGTCCGAACAAGGCGCTTTGCTGTTGAAGGTCATCTGGGGCATTGCGCTGGCGGGAATCTGTTTCAAGATCTTCTGGGTTCATTGTCCAAAGGTCGTTTCATCCATCATCTATATCGGTATGGGATGGGCCTGTATTTCGGTACTGCCGCAGCTGATTTCTTCCATGGGCAGCGGTTTCCGGTATCTGCTGATCGGAGGGCTGTTCTACACTGTTGGCGGTGTGCTGTACTCCCTTAAGCTGAACCTGTTTCCACGCGAAGCCGTTACGGGCTTCGGCAACCATGAACTGTTTCATCTGTTTGTGATGGCTGGCAGCTTCTGCCACTATCTGATGGCGCTCAATGTGCTGACCATGATGGGATAAACTACCAGGTTAAGCCGGTGCCTCTTGGATAAACAATCGTATCGGTCGGTCCGCTCTGATCCGTTTCCGGAATATTGACCGGAAGCGTTGCGGAAGGATGCGCATAACCGAAGATAATATCAAGCGCAGCCGGAATATTGGGTGACAAGCTTCCTACCGGGGCGCCATTATCATCTGTCTGTTGTCCTCTCGGATTGTACACAGCCAGCAAGGCATCGGCATCCTGGTAACAGGACAGATCATATGGCAGGCCTGTTGAGATCACAATACATGGAACTCCCTGTTCCCTGCAGGAGGCGATCACCTGCTGCACCGAAGGAATCATAATGGATTCCGACGGGTCAAACTGGGACATATTATCCAGCCAGCTGGTAATGATCACAGCAGAGGCGCCAGGAATCTCATTCAGTACCTGTGCTGCGTCACGGCCATAACTGTAATTTACAAATACCGGCTGTATGGCAAGATCCATCTCTCCAATCAGCTGCTCATACCCTGCTTGCAGTCCACTGACCTGTGAGCTCTGCGGACCGGCAATGACAACCTTTCCTGCCTGGGTGAAGGGAAGAATGTCATTGTCATTTTTTATGACGGTTACACACTGATCGGCAATGGCACGTTCACTCTGGTGGTTTTCCAGTTTTCCGACGGTCGCGCTGGCCATTTCGGCAAGCGTTGCGACATCTGTCGTTACATCAAGATCGAGCACACCGCGCTTGGCCTTTAAGCGCAGAATTCTGGTAACCGCTTCATTCAGGCGTTCTTCGGAAAGCTCCGTGCCGACTTTTTCCTCCAGCGCGTCAAGATAAGCATCCACATCCGCAAGGCCATTGGCGTCTTCAATCAGCACCGGCATCAGCAACAAATCCACACCGGCATTGATGGCCATCACTGCGGCGTCCGTACGGTCAAAATTCACTTTGATTGCGTCCATCAGAAGACTGTCCGTAATGACAACGCCTTCATAGCCAAGTTCGCTGCGCAGCACCCCCTGAATCAGATCATCACTGAGAGTGGCAGGTAATGTAATGGCACTGCCATCGGCAATGGAGGTATACGTATCCGTTTCAATTGCCGGAAAGCAGATATGCGCGCTCATGATCATATCAACATCTGCTTCAATGGCGGAATGGAACGGAATCAGATCCTTCTGTACGATTTCTTCCTTCGTGGATGAAATAACAGGCAATCCGGTATGACTGTCGGTAGATGTATTGCCGTGTCCTGGGAAATGCTTTGCGCAGGCAATGACGTTTCCTTCTGTCATGCCGGCTATATAACCGGCGCACAGTTCTCCTGTCAGAAGCGGATCATCGGAAAAGGAACGAATCCCAATGATCGGATTCTTTGGCTCACTGTTGACATCCGCGTCCGGCGCAAAGTTTGTATTGACTCCCACTGCGGCAAGTTCACTGGCAAGAATCGAGGCACTGGCTTTGGCAAGGGATGCCTTGCCGGAAGCGCCAAGCGCCATATTGCCAGGCGTTTCCGTTCCGCCGGAAAGACGGACCAGACTGCCGCCTTCCTGATCGATCGCAGTCAACAGCGGAATGCCGCTGTCCTGAACTGCAGCTGCCTGCAGGTCATGCGTCAGCGTTGCGGTTTCGGCCGGACTCTGGCAGTTACTCGAAAACAGGATAAAACCGCCAAAGGAATGGGAACTGAAGAAAGAGGTTGTTTCCTCATTCATCGCCGCAAACGGCTGGCCATTATAAGTCTGAATGGAAATCACCAGCAGCTGTTCCAGTTTCGTACGGGTATCCAGTTCACTAACCAGCCCCTGTGCCCTTTTCAGATATGGGTCTGTCCGTTCCGTTTGCGGTTCGTCGGCCGTTGCTTCGGTTTCCGTCTGCGGGCTTGCGGTACCGGTACATCCGACAAGCATCACAGCCGCTAACAATGCGGTAAATCGTTTGAATTCCATAGTAACCTCCTTATATCAGGCAATGATCTTGTCATTGCCGAAGTATTTATTTATCAATCATCTGCGGACAGCACACCAAGCTGAATTAAGGCGTGTTCCACCCCATCCGCATCGATATCATCTGTTACGTAGTCTGCCAGCTGTTTCAGTTCTTCTGTGCCATTGCCCATCACAACAGAAGTCCCTACTGCTTCCAGCATGGAGCAATCATTCATCGCATCTCCAAATGCCATCAGCTCTTCTTTCTGAAAACCATAATAGTCCGCAAAGGCACGTACGCCCGCATCCTTGCCTGCCGCCTCATTTACCACATCCAATGCGTCATGCGCATTCCAGGTCGTAATGGCAATGCCAGGCAGCTGTGCCAGTAGCGGCATGGCATTTTGAATGCCGAAGGGAACCATCAGATAGACCGGTTCGCTGAGAATGCGATCCACATTTCCAAGCGGCGGTACCGGCGTATGGATCATCGCCTGCGAGCGGATGACGGTTTCGTTTACAGTGTTAATGAAACTCTCTTCTTCCAGAAAAAACTGAATCGGAAGCGTATGTGTCTTCAGCCAGGCATGAATCTTGCGCAGCACCTCCAGCGGGATCGTACTCGCCAGCAGAATGCCATCTTCGTGATAGCAGCAGGCACCATTGACGGTAATATAGCCGTCAAACGACAGATCCTTCAGCTGCATCAGTCCCTTCAGCTCACTGCGGTGACGTCCAGTGGAAAGGATCACTTTGATTCCCTGTTCCCTTAAACGCCGCAAGCTGCGGATTGTCGATGGAGGCACCCGGTTGGTTGTATGCGACAGAAGCGTTCCGTCGCAGTCAAAAAATATCGCTTTGATCATAGCTGCCTTTCCGGTCAAAAAGAAAACCATGGCAGTTCATGGCTTTCAGTATACACGTTCGATCTCTTTCGTTCCGCACAGCCTGAAAAATTCTTCATAATCCGACGGCTGTGCCAGCTTCATGACTTCCACAAAGCGTCCGGACTTGTGATCAAAATATCCGCCGGTTTCTTCTCCGGTGCAGATACTGACCCGGATCTGCGGAGTGCAGTCCGTCAGATCCAGCTGTTTTGTTTTCTTCTGAAAAAACAGGTTATTCCCCTTCCTCAAGCTCCATGTCAATCAGCTTCTTGAGTTCGACCAGTTCATCTCTCGAAAGCGAGATGCCCTTGCCCATACGTTCATGTTCAGAACCCGTCCAGGTGCGAATGTCGTACTTCGGTTCGGCGTCATTCCAGGAAACCATATTCAGTTCTTTATGCCAGCCTTTGGCATCCCCGTTCAAAGAACCGATGTACTTTGTAATTTCAAACTTAAAATCCGGCATACTTAACCCCTCTTAATAAATATATATAAATATTATATGCATGTTTCACGGATTTTATACAAGAAAAGAAAAAAGTGCGGGTATTAATCGGTAACCCGCACCTGATTCTTCATGCAGAACTCTTCATCTCCCTCTGTGAGGTAGATAATACCCTGGATGAGACCGATAATGCCCGGTATTCCAGTCCAGGCAAACAATAACATCAGAATTCCCTGACCGATCTTGCCAAGGTAGAACTTATGAATGCCCAGACCGCCCAGTACAATCGCCAGAACACCGGCTGTAATCCGGCTGCGCACCGGCCAGTTGTAGCTGGCATAACGCTCGTAGTCGATCTTTGGGGAACTGGAGGTATAGGCAGCACGCTGTTCAACGCGGTCAGAGCCCTTATAGTCATAGGTATGACGCAGGTATTCCCGATACGGATCACTCTGTGGTTCAACTTCTTCGTAGTCATCATCCGCATCCTGCCAGGAAGCGTCATTTCGTGCTTCATACTGCTGGTTGCCATCCGTAATGACGGAAGCCGGTGCAGAGACATCCACACCATCGAGGTCTTCCATCAGCTGGACGCCGCAGTTTTCACAGAACCGGGCGGAGTTCTTTACCGGTTCTCCGCAGTTTGGACAATAGTAAGCCATAGCCTAAGCCCTCCTTCTGGTTTGGTTAATCGCTGAGTTTTTTACCGCAGTTGGAGCAGAATTTTTCGGAGCCCTTTAACGGTGTACCGCACTGCGGGCAGACCGAATCTGTCTTTGGTTCCGGCTGCGGTTCCGCAAACGCCTCGCCGCACTGGGAACAGAATTTTGCGTTCATGGAGTTGGCTGTGCCGCACTTCGGACAGATGCGTGCTTCCTCTTCTTCCACACTGCGCGTAACCGGCTCTTCACCAAGGTAATCGGAGATGAAGGAGAAGATATCATCCGGCAGCGCCATCTGACGGATCGCACCGATGCCGGATGTGATCAGCAGCGGCTGAAACAGGATTGCACCTGCCGCAGCGATACCGAGCTTTTCCAGCCATTTGCCGGTTGTGATCTCGACAATGAGGTCTTTCTCCATCGGGATCAGTTTGATGTCTACAGACGCATCAAGACCGATGTATTTCGTCCAGTCCGCATTGGCATCGCCCTTGCACTGAACGAGGTAGCCGTTTCTGGTACGCATGGTCTGCGTGATCATGTTTTTCTTTGTATCAAGATATTCTGAAAGTGCATACGCAATATTCTGTACGGAAGCGTTACGAAGCGGATACGTCTTCGACAGTGCGGTTCCAAAATTTCCAAGATTTCCTAAATCTTCAAGATTCATCGTATGGTCCTCCTTGTTTACGGCAGGGATCTTCCCTGCACTTCTATTTTACTCATATTGGACAAAAAACAAATCACACATAAGAAAAAGAATGAACCACAGCGGATCCATTCTTTCAGTTTGTGTTGATTACTTCGCCATCGCTGCGACTTCAGCTGCGAAATCATCGACCTTCTTTTCGATGCCTTCGCCAACCTTGAACTTCACGAAACGGATGACTTCAGCGCCCTTTTCCTTGAGGTATACGCCAACCTTCTTGTCCTGATCCAGGAAGAATACCTGATCAACCAGGCAGAGCTCTTCGAGGTTCTTGGACAGACGGCCTTCAACGATCTTTTCCTTAACGTTTTCAGGCTTTTTTGCCATTGCCGGATCATTGTTCATCTGCTCGAGGAGGATTTCCTTCTCGTGTGCGATGACATCAGCCGGCATTTCATTGCGGCTGACATAGGTCGGGTTCATGGACGCAACCTGCATTGCCATTTCCTTGGCAACCTGAGCATCACCGCCCTTGAGAACTGTGAGTGCGGAGATCATGCCGCCATTGTGCATGTAGGTACCGAAGACTTCATCATCTGCCTTTTCAACGATTTCGAAACGGCGAAGCTTGATCTTCTCACCGATGATTGCGGTCGCATTGATGAACGCATCATTCAGTGTGCCTTCACCGGCATTGAGTGCCAGTGCCGCATCAACATCAGCCGGCTTGTTTGCCTTGATGACATCGATCGTCTTGTCGAGCAGAGCGAGGAACTTGTCGTTCTTTGCGACGAAGTCTGTTTCTGCGTTAACTTCTACAACAACAGCTGTGTTGCCGTCAACGACAACGCGGGACAGACCTTCTGCAGCTGTACGGCCTTCCTTCTTTTCTGCCTTGGAGATGCCCTTCTTACGGAGCCAGTCCTTGGCAGCTTCCATATCGCCGTCTGTTTCTGTAAGAGCCTTCTTACAGTCCATCATTCCGGCGCCGGTTTCTTCACGAAGTGC
>JAFWJY010000159.1 GCA_017514525.1 Solobacterium sp.
CGATGATTGGCTCGCTGATCAGATCGAGGATATCTTCCACAAAACGGAAAAAGGCTACAGATTTATCCGCGATGAAATCATGCGTCTGCACGGCGTCATCTATAACGATAAAACAGTGTACAAATACATGAAAATACTGGGTCTGTCCTCGCCGATCCGGAAAAAACAATATCAGTGCTGTACAAAACAGGATCCCAATGAAAAAGCGAGGACCGTCTGTGAAAACTTCCTCGCCCGTAACTTCACCGCTTCACGTCCCCTCGAAAAGCTCGTGACAGATGTCAGTTACATAAACAGTCAGGAAGGCCGTTTGTATCTCAGCGTGATCAAAGACCTTTATGACAATTCCATTATAGCTTATCAGATCTCACGGTTTAATGATCTGAAGCTGGTCATGAATACTGTTGCGCAATTAATTGATGAGAATTGGGACAGCACAAGATTCTGTATTCTTCACTCCGATCAAGGATCTCAATATACGAATTCAATGTATATCCGATTTCTTGATGAACACGGTGTGACTGTTTCTCATTCACGCAAAGCGAATTGTTATGACAATGCGTGCTGCGAGAACTTCTTTGGTCATCTGAAAAGCGAGTGTCTTGAATTGCATGACCTGACAAAGACCAATGAGGATCTGATTCATAAAGTTACCGAATACATCACTTTCTACAATTCCGCCAGGCCTCAGAGAAAACTAAAAGGCATGACTCCCTATCAATTTAGGGAATCATACCTTCATAAGTAAATTACGGCTTTTTTAAGAGTGTCCCATTTTTGTGGGTCAGTTCACCTCATACTGCTCTTCTCTTTCGCTGTTTACAGCCACTTCTTCTTTTTGAACCAGATCAGGCTTAGAACCACAATCGCAATACTGATGACAATTACCGCCGGATATCCCCAGACCCATTCCAGCTCAGGCATGTAACGGAAGTTCGTACCATACCAGCCGGCAATTAATGTAAGCGGCAGGAATATCGAAGTGATCACCGTAAGCAGAGCCATAATACGGTTCTGGCGCACATCAATAGCTGACTGAATTAAATCCCGCAGCTGCATCACGTATTCCTTCTGTCCGCTGACCAGCGACTGCAGACGAATTACCCGCTCCGTAAACATGTGGAAGTAGCGCAGCGTTTCCTCCCGAAAAAAGCCATTTTCATTTTCTTCCAGCTCCTGGCTGAGGTCGATCAGCTGTTCGTAATGGATCCGCAGATCAAGCAGGTCACCACGGATTTCATTCAGCTGAGGCGGTGCGGTTTCCAGTTCACCGGTGCTGATTGCCTCTTCCATCGCATTCAGCCGGTGTTCCATTTCTTCCAGCAATGTCAGATCGTCTGATATCGCACATTCCAGCAGGTCATACAGAAAGCGTTCCATCCCCGGCAGGCGCCATTTCTTGGTTGCACGGATCCGCTCAATCAGCGACATAACATATCCAGTATCATCTACCAAAACAATGCCTTTCTCATCCAGCGCAAACGAAAATCCTCTTTCCGCACTATGACCATACACAAGCTGAGGACGATGAAAGGAACCTGTCAAAGAGTCAATGTTTACAACTGCTTTGGTCTCTCTGACCGGGCCGGGTTCCATTTCCATATCGATTCCCATATCGAACCGTTCACTGGATTCTTCCCATTCCTTCCATGTGAGCACTGCCGCATACTGACAATCTGCCCCATCCATTTCCGAGACCTGACATGGGCAGAGTGTTTCCCTGATAAGATAACAATTCATATTTTTCTTCCTGTTCAGAATTATACGACAGTTTCACATCTCCGGTTCAGGAAAACATGCCGGCACATAGCCGGCAGTTCTTCGCGCAGTTTCACTGTTTTCGATTCAGCTCTGTCCAATGATCCGGCACATAGTCATCATAGTAGTCATGTGTGCCAAAGTGCGTATTGGAGTCAAGATTATGTTCAAAGACGCGGTCATCCTGAATCGTATGTTCATAGGTTGTTCCATCTTCCCGGTCATAGGTATTTACACCCATCATCGATTCATGACGCCAGCGCTGTACTTTATCATCCAGAGATTCTCCTGAACCAGTACCGGTAAAGGATGGCGTCTGATTCATGGAATGCAGATTGTTATGGAAGGCATCCATAGCGGCGGAATTTGCCGCAAGTCCCTGCCGGAATGCGTCCAGATCTTTTGACATCTGGTTCCGCTGTGCTTCAACAGCTGACCATGCGGCATTCTGCTGTGCCCACATCTGATTGATCATTGCCTGATTCTGCTGCGTCATCATAGCCGCCTGATTCAGGTTATAGCTGATATTGGCATCCGCAATCTGATCCGAACTGGCGATAAACTGCGGACTGTATTCAAGTGTCTTGATGAACTCCAGAAACATGCCCATGGTATTTGCGTCAGGCTGTCCATCTGTGACCAGATAAACAACGGCGGGAACCACCCATGTCGTATACCCGTTCTGACCGGGGCTCATGATTCTGCCTAAAGCACTGATCGCAATGGAAAACCCATGGCGCCAGAGCGCAGTATACAGTGTCTTCTGACTGCCATCAGCCAGAAATGGATAGATTCCCATCGCCCCATCGAACAGTGTTTCGGTGCAGGTCAGATTCACAGGCACCTGGCCCATATTAGCAGTCTGGGAAAGTGAAGCGACGGTTTTGGAAATATCCTTTTCTCCCTCCTGCCGCACCTTTGCCATACGCTCTTCCGGGAGATAAAACCGATTCACAGCCACAACCTGCACACCGGTAAACTTCACAGCCATCTCATCCAGCTGGTCCGCCGCGGAACAGACCTGGTGGAAGTTGCTGTTTGTCTCCGGATTGTTCGTATATCCTTCTCCGTTTTGTACATACAATTCCATTCCGGATGCGGAATCCTTCGCCATTGCAGTATATACAATCCGCTGTTCACCTGCTGTCCTTCCACTGAAAGCTTCACCTGCGCTGAAAACGTATCCGGCAGGCTTGCCTGAAAGACAGGAATTCCTGTTGCGTCATCATAAAAGACAAGATTTTGTTTCATGCACAGCACCCTCTTTCTGTCAGTTTCATCATAAAAGATTGCGCTGCCAGATCACATGTCAGATATGACAACAAAAAAAAAGATCACCCCGGTAAAAGGATGATCTTTCGTGTTATGCAGGAAGAATTACTTCTTGGAAGTCTTCTTAGCAGCCGGCTTCTTTGCAGGCTTTGTTTCTGCGGAGAGAGCCTTGACGTTGTAGAAAGCCTTCTTGCCCTTGTAGTCTGCGACAGGACCGAGTTCTTCTTCAATTCTCATGAGCTGGTTGTACTTCGCAATACGGTCTGTACGGCTCATGGAACCAGTCTTGATCTGGCCGGCATTGACACCAACTACGAGGTCGGAGATTGTTGTATCTTCGGACTCACCGGAACGGTGGGAAACAACAGCTGTGTAGCCAGCTTCCTTAGCCATTTCGATTGCGTCGAGTGTCTCTGTCAGTGTACCGATCTGGTTAACCTTGATCAGAACTGCGTTCGCAACGCCGAGTTCAATACCCTTCTTGATATAAGTGGTGTTTGTGACGAACAGGTCATCACCAACGAGCTGGCACTTGGAACCAAGACGCTCTGTGAGCTTTTTCCAGCCATCCCAGTCATTCTCTGCGAGACCATCTTCGATAGAAATCAGCGGATACTTGCTGACCCACTTCTCGAGGAGGTCAATCATTTCATCGCTGGTCTTCTCGCCTTCACCAGAACGAGCGAGGACATACTTCTTCTTCTTTGCATCATAGAACTCAGAGGAAGCGAGGTCCATTGCGAAGCATACATCGTCACCGAGCTTGTAACCGGCAGCCTTAACAGCTTCAACCATGAGCTCTAACGGTCCTTCGTTGCCATACTTCTCCAGAGGTCCCTTGCCATTCGGTACGCAGGAAGGCGCATATCCACCTTCATCACCAACAGCAGTGTTGTATCCATACTTCTTCAGAACGGACTTCAGAGCGTGGAATACTTCAGCACCCATCCGGATTGCTTCACGAACACTCTTGGCACCTACCGGCATGATCATGTATTCCTGGCAGTCTGCTGCGGAATCCGCATGCTTACCACCATTGAGAACGTTCATCATCGGAACCGGGAGAACCTTCGCATTCGCACCGCCGATGTACTTGTACAGCGGCATTCCGTAGTAGTCAGCAGCTGCGCGTGCACAAGCCAGGGAAACAGCGAGTGTAGCGTTAGCGCCGAGCTTGGACTTGAACTCTGTTCCATCGAGATCGATCATGATCTTGTCGATTTCGCTCTGGCAGGTAACATCGAGGCCGATGATCTTCGGTGCGATGACCTTGTTAACATTGTTAACAGCCTTCAGAGTTCCCTTACCAAGGAAACGCTTCTTGTCACCATCACGGAGCTCGAGAGCTTCACGCTCACCGGTAGATGCGCCGGACGGAACGATGGCACGTCCAAACGCGCCGGACTCTGTGCAAACTTCAGCTTCGACTGTCGGGTTGCCGCGGGAGTCAATTACTTCACGTGCATAAACACTTACGATATAAGGCATTAATTTTTTCCTCCTTCAATACCTTAAACAATATATTTCAGAAGACCCTGTCTTCCTGAAACCTTATTTAGTTGCGTCGATGATTTCCTTGAAGGAATCAACTTTCAAAGACGCACCGCCAATCAGCGCACCATCAATATCCGGGCATGCCATATAGGACTTGATGTTGGTCGGCTTAACGCTTCCGCCATACTGAATACGAACCGCTTCACCGGTTGCTTCATCATACAGACCCTTAACGGTGTCACGTACGAGTTTGCAGCAGTTTTCCGCAGTTGTTTCATCTGCAGACTTGCCGGTTCCGATTGCCCAGATCGGCTCATAAGCAATAACCATCTTGGCAACTTCTTCAGCAGTCAGACCTGCGAGGGAACCAGCCAGCTGGCTCTTGATGACATCCGCTGTCTGACCTGCATCATACTGTGCTTCTGTCTCACCGATGCAGAGAATCGGAATGATGTTGTCAGCCAGCAGTCTCTTTGCCTTGGCTGCGCAAGCTGCATCTGTTTCCGCATAGTAGGTACGGCGCTCGCTGTGGCCGATAATGCAGTAGGTGATGCCAACTTCCTTCAGCATCGGAACAGACACTTCACCTGTGTAAGCACCGGAATCCTTCTCGTTGCAGTTTTCTGCAGCGATGATGAGATTCCTGGCATTCTTTACACATACATCCAGATCAACAAACGGTGCACCAACACCATAGTCTGCTGCTTCACTTCCGGTCAGAACCTGCTCGATTCCCTTCATGAACTCTTCTGCTTCAGAAGGGGTCTTGTTCATTTTCCAGTTGCCGACAATAATAGGTTTTCTTGCCATGTTGTTTTTACTTCTCCGGGATAATAGCTACGCCCGGGAGCTCCTTTCCTTCCATATATTCCAGGGAAGCGCCGCCGCCTGTGGAAATGTGGCTGAACTTCTCTGCGAAACCAAGGTTCTTCGCAGCACTTGCGCTGTCACCGCCGCCGATGATTGTGGTAGCGCCATCAAGCTCTGCCAGTGTCTTGCAGATTTCTTCTGTTCCCTTAGCGAAACGAGGATCTTCGAAGACACCCATCGGGCCATTCCAGAATACTGTCTTGGCACCAGCCAGCTCAGCCTGGAACTTCTTGACTGTTTCAGCACCGATATCGAGGCCCATGAAGCCGTCGTCGATTTCGCCTGCCTTAACCGTCTTGATTTCTGTCGGATTGGAGAAGTCGTTTGCTTCTACGGTATCAACCGGAAGGAACAGTTTGCCTTCACCCTTTTCCATGAATTCCTTGGCCATTTCCTGCTTGTCAGCTTCGAGCAGGGATGTACCAATCTTGCCGCCTTTAGCTGCAGCGAAGGTGTAGGACATACCGCCGCCGATCAGAACCTTATCAGCGATCTTCAGAAGGTTGTCAATAACACCGATCTTATCGGAAACTTTCGCACCGCCCAGGATCGCAACGAACGGACGCTGCGGATCATTCAGTGCTTTACCGAGAACATTGAGTTCCTTTTCTACGAGGAAGCCAACTGCAACTTCTTTCAGGTTGGACGGAATACCAACAGTGGACGCATGTGCTCTGTGAACGGAACCAAATGCATCTTCTACGAAGACATCACCCAGACCTGCCCAGTATGCACCAAGCTCCGGATCATTCTTGGATTCACCCGGTTCATAACGGGTATTCTGCATGAGAACGATTGTGCCCTCTTCCTGCGCGGCGACAGCCTTTTCAAGCTCTTCACCGCGGGTAGCGTTTACGAATGTAACAGGTGCTTCCTGTACTTCAGCCAGACGCTTGGCAACGATGCTCATATCGTTCTTTGCCTTGTCCTCTTCCGTCTTAACCTTGCCCAGATGGCTCAAGAGCAGAACTTTAGCGCCATTCTGTGTAAGGTAGTTGATGGTCGGGAGAGCCGCCTGAATACGGTTGTCATCTGTGATGACATCTCCCTTGTGCGGAACGTTAAAATCAACACGTACAATTACGTGCTTGCCCTTAACGTCCAGATCCTTAACAGTAACCTTAGACATATATTATGAATCTCCTCCTTGTTTAAGCCCTAACATTATAGCATTCACCTGTTTTGGTCGTAAATGTGAAACACACAAAAATCCGCTTATTTTCCCTTGTCATTCACGCACGCATGCCTCCTTCGTGTCATCAGGAATACAAAAAGATTCCGCTCACTGCAGAGAGGAATCTTATGATTCTGTTATTACAGGTGTCGCTCAGATACTTTGGCAGCTTAAATCTGTGCAACACCTTCTTTGCGGGCGGTATCCGCAACCGCCTTTGCGACAGCCGCCGCAACCCCTGGATGAAATGCACTGACAATGATATTGTCTTCCCGCAGTTCCTCTTCGTTTATCAGCGCCGCAATCGCCTCTGCCGCCGCCAGCTTCATGCCTTCTGTAATTTCCTTTGCCCGTACATCGAGCGCTCCGCGAAAGACACCCGGGAATACAAGTACGTTATTGATCTGATTTGGATAATCGCTGCGGCCGGTTCCAACCACACGTGCCCCTGCCTTGCGGGCAAGGTCCGGCATGATTTCCGGAGTCGGGTTGGCCATCGGAAATACAATAGCATTCGCATTCATCGACTGCACCATCTCCTCACTCACACAGTTGCCAACCGATACACCGATAAACAGATCCGCTCCAACCAGCGCATCCTTCAGGCTTCCACGGAGGTGTTCCGGATTGGAGATGCGTGCCAGTTCCTTCTGGGCATCATTAAGAGCGGTTTCCTCGGTCACGATTCCATTGCGGTCACAGAAGACTACATTCCGTGCTCCATATTCCATCAACAGACGGCCAATCGCAGTTCCTGCCGAGCCTGCACCATTGATAACGATCCGGATTCCATCGATTGTTTTGCCGACAACCTTCAGCGCATTGATCACAGCCGCCAGCAGTACGATTGCGGTGCCATGCTGGTCATCATGGAAAACCGGAATGCTGAGGCGTTCCTTCAGCTTCCGTTCAATTTCAAAACAGCGCGGCGCCGCGATATCCTCAAGATTAATGCCGCCAAAGGTTGGCGCGATCCGGCAGACCGTCTCGACAATTTCATCAGTGTCTTTGGTGTCAAGGCAGATCGGAAAAGCATCCACATTGGCAAACTGCTTGAACAGAATAGCCTTGCCTTCCATAACGGGGAGGCCTGCCTCCGGGCCGATATCGCCAAGGCCAAGAACAGCGGTGCCATCTGTCACAACTGCCACCAGATTGCCTTTGGCAGTATAGCGATAGACATCTTCTTTGTGCTCGGCAATTTTACGGCAGGGAGCTGCTACGCCCGGGGTGTATTCAATGCTGAGATCATCCCGGTTTTCCAGCTTTGCCTTAGGCGTCACTTCGAGTTTTCCTTTGTGTTCCTCATGAAATTTCAATGACAGTTCATCGTAGTTCATTCTTCGCACCTCATCTGTTTTCTACATACTTATATCATTCCAGCCGGCAGAACTCCCGACTTTTTTATTCCGCAAATGCAGTTCGCGTCAGGTCATTGATCCAGTTGCCCTGTTTATAATGGTATAAGGCAAACGGCAGTTTGACCGCCTCATCAAGACATAACAAGGTATATACCGTTAAGGGCGGCAGATGCAGCACAAACGCGGACAATAACCCGATTGGAACCGCAAAGCCCCACATGGACACCATATCAAGACGCATTCCGTATTTGGAGTCTCCGCCGCAGCGGAAGAAGCTCGCAATCAGCAGCGTATTGATCACCTGTCCGATGGTATAAAGACAGCTGATCTTCAGCATATACAGCAGATAGCCTTTTGCGGTTTCTGAGAGTACCACAAGACCGGGAATAAAACCGGAAACCGCATACAGAACTCCTGCCTGAATCAGAGAAACCAGAACTGTAAGATGCAAAATTTCAGAGGCATCCTTCCTGGCCAGTTCCAGATCTCCTTCCCCGATTTCTTTGCCAAGCAGAATCGCACTGCCGCTGGCAATGCTGAATCCAACTACCGTCAGTATTTCCCGGACAATACTGACAACCGATGAAGCTGCCACCATATCGGAGCCAAGGTGCCCCATAATGACCGAATTCATGTTAAACGCAAAGCCCCATAACAGATCATTCAGAAATGCCGGCATGCAGTGGCGGTTGAAATCATGCCGCAATTCCTTTGGTATCTGAAAGAAACTTCGCGGATCATGCGAAAGTATATTCTGTTTCAGGTAATCGCGTCCGCAGATCAGCAGTTCCGTAAACCGGGCAATACAGGTCGCAATGGCCGCACCTTTAATGCCGAATGCCGGCAGTCCAAACAGACCGAAAATCAAAATTGCATTCCCTGTCACATTTATCACAAGGGCAATCACGCTGATCCGGGTTGAAAGACGGACACGCTCACAGCTTTTCATAATGGACAGATACGGCTGTGAGATTGTCATGCACAGGTAGGAAAATGAAACGATGCGCAGGTAGGAAGCTCCTTCCTGGATCAGCAGCGGATCATTTGTCCAAAATAACAATACTGTTTCCGGAATCAGAAACGATACAATCGCAACCGGAATCGAAAAAGCGGCAGAAATCAGAAGACCGATTCCAAAGATGGAGCCAATCGTCTGATAGTCCTTTCTGCTCCAGTATTTCGAAGAAAGAATGGTAATGGAGGAGGCCAGACCAAAATACACGATTGCCAGAATGAAATATATCTGGTTTGCCAGTGATCCGGCTGACAACGCAGTCTGTGACACCCGTCCCAGCATTACCGTATCCGCAAAGTTTATAAAGTTGGAAATCAGATTCTGTATGACAATCGGTATGACAAGCGCCGACAGTTCTTTGATCAGTCCATTTCGATATGTCCATTTTCTCATTGGGAAACAGAATACCAGTTCCATCCTGAAAAGTCGAATCACGGAACGAAAAAGACGAAAAAGAGCTGTCGCAATGTACAGCTCGATGATTCATCCCTCGCTTCAGTCTTTGTCCGGCTGCTGGCCATCATGCGCCTTCCATTGACACTCCAGCAATTCCAGATTGGTAAAGGTTGCCCGGAAAGAGGAATCCTCCGGGCTGCAGGCATAAATGCCAAATCGGATTTCCTCCTGGCCATGAAACAGGTGGCAGATGCGCATCTGCTTGAACAGCGTTCCATCATAGGAATATTCAACGCAGAAGTCATCTTCCCTTCGGCTCAGCCGAAACCAGACTGCTTTGATGGAAGCGTCGATATCAACAGAAGCCCAGTCCGAGTAACCATGATTGGTAACTACACTGCCCAGTCGCTGAATCGATTCATTTTCATATTCAATCGAAGCTTTCAGCCAGTTGTCACTGTCCAGATACAAAACAATTCCGCTTTGATCGAATCTCACTTTGGATTCAAAAGACGTGTGAACCACAAAGGAGAAATACTTCTCACTTGTTTTCAGCTGAAGCACCGGCGCATTGTCATTGCGAAAATGATAGTACGTCCGCTGCCAGAGGTCTGTGAATGGTTCGGTGATGATCTCAATCCGGTCTTTCTGAATCTGATACTGTCTGGGCGCTCTGGTCCACTCCAGTTCTGCTGTATTGATTTTCATGTTGTTTCTTCTCCCTGACAGGTGTTGTGAAAGCTCATCTGTCTCCTGTTTATTATACCGATGATCTACACAACAGAAGAAAAAGAGCCATACCGAAGTACAGCTCTCTCTTACAGTCTTGTGATGAATCAGTTGTCTGGCCAGTTGCACAGCTGGTAATACAGCTGTTCGTAGATTCCAGCGCTCTGTTCCCACGATACATCGGTTGTCATGGCACTCTTGATGAGACCTTTCCAGCCCGGCTTGTTATCGTAGTACTGCTCTACTGCCCAGCGCAGCGTATAGACCATATCATCTGCGTTGACAGCCCAGAAACTGAATCCATTTCCTTCACCGGTATACTGATTGAACGGATGAACCGTGTCCTTGAGACCGCCAGTCTCACGAACCAACGGCAGTGTTCCGTAATGCATTGCAATCAGCTGACCGATTCCGCACGGTTCATACAGGGAAGGCATCAGGAACAGGTCAGCACCGGCATAAATGCGGTGAGCCAGTTCTTCATTGTATCCACAATAGTAGACGCCCTTGCCCTTGTATTCATTTTCCATCCACTTGAAGGCATTTTCGGCATTGGCTTCGCCAGTACCCAGCACAACAAACTGGATATCCATTCCCATGATTTCCTGAAGACGCTCGGTGATCAGATAAACGCCTTTCTGATTTGTCAGACGGGAAACCAGACCAATCATACACACATCATTGGTTTCCTTGAGTCCAAGTTCTTTCTGAAGCGCGAGCTTGTTGGCTTTCTTACCGCCGACATAGCTGCGCAGGTCATAGTTCTTGGCAAGGTGTTTATCCGTCTTCGGGTTCCATTCCTTTACATCGATTCCGTTTACGATGCCCCAGAGGTCATCTCTGCGGTAGCGAAGGATGGAATCCATCTTCTCACCATAGGTCTGTGTGAGAATCTCACTGGAATAGGTTGGTGAAACGGTTGTGATCTTATCCGCATACACCAGACCAGCCTTCATGAAGGAAATGCCGGTATCGAACTTGATCGATCCATTATCGAAGTAATAGTAATCAAGTCCCAGGCAGCTCGGCATCATGTCAACACCGAAGTTGCCCTGGAATGCCAGGTTGTGAATCGTGTAGACATGCTTGATCTGCTGATAGCGATGATCATCCGCATAACATGCATGACACAGCAGCGGGATCATACCAGTCTGCCAGTCATTGGAATGAATGATGTTCGGCCACCAGTCAATGAAATAGATCATGTCGAGCACGGCTCTCTGGAAGAACGCAAACCGTTCGCCGTCATCTTCATATCCGTAAAGTCCATCGCGCTCAAAATAATGCTGATGCTCGATGAAGTAATATACTACACCGTCAACCGTTGTGGTGTAATACGTAGCCGGCTGATCGATCCATCCGGAATGAACCTGAATTGTACCAATGCGCTCCAGCTGATCGTAATATTTCTCAATTACTTTCTTGTAGAGAGGAATGACGACTCTTGCGTCATGCCCTCTTTTTACCAGAGCGTTCGGCAGACTTGCCATGACGTCTGCGAGACCACCGGTCTTAATGAACGGCAGCGCTTCTCCGCCGACAAACAGAATTGATCTTCCCATAAGTTACCTCTTTCGATTAAATACGGTCTCTGCGTGCTACATATACCGGCTGTTCATCCGTACCAACCAGCTTCTTCACATGATGTACGATTGCATATTTGTCGACAACCACGTGATCGAGCTTGGCATTCTCACCGATATAAGCACCCGGAAGCAGAATGCAGTTCTTTACTACAGCTCCCTTGCGTACTGTAACACCACGGCTGATGATAGATCCTTCAACCGTTCCTTCGATTGTGGAACCATTCGCAACGATGCTGTTCTTGACTTTTGCGGTCTCCGCAAAGATCGTCGGGCAGCTGTCGTTGGTCTGCGTGTAAATCGGCCATCCCGGTTTGAACAGCTGGGTTGCACGCTTGTGATCAATGAGATCCATGGAAACACGGAAGAACTCAGGCAGGGAATTCAGGCAGGCAACATAACCCTTAACCTGATAGCCCTTAATGTTGAGTTCATTGACAGAGTCAGCCAGTATATCCTTGAACCAGTACAGAGAAGATGTCTCTGCAGCTTTCTTGACCAGCTCAATAAAGAGCTTCTTGGTCATGACATATGCCTCAAGAGAAATTGTCTGGCTCTTCAGATTGCCGCGGTTCTTTTCAAACCCAGTGACCGTCTTGAACTTGTCCATCTTGACCACATCGCAGCCAAGGAAGGATGTCTTTGCGTCTTTTGCGTTGGCATAAAGCAGTGTGACATCCGCGCGGCTTTCCACGTGCTGGGCAAGTACTTCGTTAAAGTCGATCTGATATACAAAATAGCTCGGGGCAATGACCACATACGGATTCGGATCTTCTTCGATGTACTGCATGTTGAGCATATAGTTTGCCACATCATGGTTGTAAACATCGGAAGAGAAGCTCTTTTCACCGTAGAGAATGCGAAGCTTTCCACGCTTGGAATTGATGTTGTAATGTTTTCCGTCACCGAGATGCTCGATCAGGTTGCGCGGTTTTTCCTTCGCATAGACCTGAACGTTTCCGATGCCGGAGTTTGTCATGTTGCTTAAGATGAAATCGATGATACGATAGCGTCCCATGAACGCAATCGCTGGTACAGGGCGATGATCACAGAGACCTTCGATATTCGCCGTACTGTCTTCAAAACTGATAATTCCTAATGCACGCATATCTGTCTCTCCTTCCTCACTCACTTACCTTGCCAGCCACAAGCTGAATTTCATTGCTGTTCTTGGAGCCGCATGTTGCACCAGCAGGCACTTCAACATCATCCGCAACGATGCAGCGGGTAACGGTAGCACCTTCACCGATCTTGGCACCCGGCTGAATCACACTGTCAACAACCTTGGCACCCTTGCCGATATATACATTTGTACCGATCATGGAATTGATTGCGGAACCTTCAATGACGCTTCCCTGTGTTACATAGCAGTGTTCAACTTTTGCGTTTTCACCGATGAACTGTGGGAGTGCGTTGACATCTTCGGTGTAGATCTTCCAGGTCGGATCGCCGAGGTCGAGCTCTGCATTATCCTGTAACAGATCCATGTTGGCTTCCCAAAGAGAATCAACCGTTCCAACATCCTTCCAGTATCCGCGGAAGCGATACGCTGTAAGCTTTCTCTTGTCATTCAGATATGCAGGAATGATATCTTTACCGAAGTCATGATTGGAATCCGGATTCTTCGCATCTGCGACCAGGTATTTGCGCAGTGTCTTATATGTGAAGATATAGATGCCCATCGACGCAAGATTGCTCTTGGGATGTGCAGGCTTCTCTTCAAATTCAACAATCATATCGTTCTTATCGGTATTCATAATACCGAAACGTGTGGCTTCCTTAAGGGATACTTCACGTACAGCGATGGTTGCGTCCGCATTCATCTGCTTATGGTATGCCAGCATCTTGTCGTAATTCATCTTGTAGATGTGGTCACCGGACAGAATCAGCACATATTCCGGATTGATGTTATCCAGGAAATCGATGTTTGCGGTAATCGCATCTGCTGTTCCGCGATAGACTTCAAGATTTGTGTCGTCGCGTTCCCGTGGTGTCAGTACGTAAACTCCGCCGTCATTGGTATCGAGACCCCAGTAATGATCTCTTGCGACATAGGAGTTCAGTAAGACAGATTCGTACTGCGTCAATACACCGACCGTCTGAATGTCGGAGTTTGCGCAATTGCTGAGTGGAAAGTCGATAATCCGGTATTTGCCGCCGAAATGGACTGCCGGCTTCGCGACTTTCTTGGTCAGATCATACAGGCGGGATCCGCGTCCCCCCGCAAGAATCATGGCCACCATACTGTTCGCTCTCATGATTATATTTTGCCTCCTGAACTATTGAGTAATGATAACGCTTTCAGTATAGCACACCTGTTAACTGATTCTCATATTTGCTTGATTGAGCGGGGCAAAAAACGAAGATACATCCTACCACCTGAACCATACGAAAAAGAGCCGAGATGCTTCAATCCTGTTCCGGCTCTTCCTTCAGATAAGTTCGTACCGCCGCGATAAAATACAGCGAGCCGGTGATCACGGCTGTTCCGTTTTCACCCGCAAGCGACACCGCTTTCGCGATTGCTTCTTTCCAGTCCGGTATGGTGTTGCCTCCGCCAAGATGCGCCGCCTGATCCGCACGGTAATGAGAGAATTCTGTCGTAATCACGACATCAAATACAGCTTCCAGCATCTCGCGCATCAACGGTCCCTGCTTGTCTTTGAGGGCGCTGAATACCACGATATGCGGAGAAGGCAGCTTTTCGATTTCCCGGCACAGTGCTTCAATTCCATCCGGATTATGCGCACCGTCAAGAATAATGCGCGGCTTTTCCGAAACCGTCTCAAACCGTCCCGGCCAGAGACTATGCATTAACGCTTCATGGACTGCTTCACTGTGAATCGCAATGCCCGCCTGCTTTGCCGCAAGCAGAGCCAGCCCGGCATTCTGCTTCAGATAATCTGCGCTCACCGCCAGCCGATAGAAGTCTCCTTCCAGCTGAATCCCGTCTTGTTCAATCGCAAACGAGGATGGCAGTTCAATGACTTCCGCGTGTTTTTCCAACGCACGTTCTGTGATTTCCGCATAGGCTTCTTCCTTTAGCGGTCCCAGCACTACCGGTACACCCGGTTTGAGAATGCCGTCTTTTTCATAAGCGATTTCCTTGAGCGTATTGCCAAAGAATTCCATATGATCAAAACCAATTGATGTGATTACCGTTACCAGCGGTGCTTCGATCACATTTGTCGTATCATAGCGGCCGCCAAGCGAAACTTCCAGTATCGCAAGATCGACCTTGCGTTCCTGAAACCAGAGAAAGCACATCATGGAACAGATGCCTACCATTCCAAGATTGTATGTCTCAATGACATCTATGTGCTCATTCACATAACGCAGAAATACTTCTTCCGGAATCCATTCATCATTGATACGGATCCGATCCCGAATGTTTTCCAGATGCGGTGAAGTATACATACCAACCTGTTTGAACGACGGCCTGGCGATGTCATACAGAAACCGGCAGGTGCTTCCCTTTCCGTTAGTGCCTGCCACATGAATATAAGATAACCCGTTCTGCGGATCCTTTAAGGCATGCATGGCCTCCAGAAACGGTTCAAAATAAACAAGAATGGATTTGCGGCTCAGCACCCACTGCTCCGCCTCCTGATAGGTTTCAAATCTCATAAGTTATCGATCTGCCAGCGGATCGGCGTACGACCGCGCTGCTCCAGAAAGGCATTCGCCTTTGAAAAATGACGGCATCCGAAGAAGCCCCGATACGCGCTCAATGGCGACGGATGTGCAGCCTGCAGCACCAGATGTCTTGAAGTATCGATCATCGACGCTTTATCTCTTGCATTTCTGCCCCACAGTAAAAAGACAACCGGTTCCTGCTTTTCATTAATCTTCTGAATCACATGGTCGGTAAAGGTTTCCCAGCCTCTTCCCTGATGGGAATTGGCCCGACCGCGTTCAACCGTCATCACTGTGTTGAGCAGGAACACCCCCTGCTTTGCCCATGGCATCAGATAGCCGTTATTTGGCATTGTGCAGCCGCAGTCCGTTTCCAGTTCCTTATAGATATTCACAAGGCTTGGCGGAATTTCAATGCCTGGATTTACAGAGAAGCACATACCATGTGCCTGTCCGGGCTCATGGTAAGGATCCTGTCCCAGGATCACCACTTTGACATCTGGATAGTCGCATGCCTCAAATGCGCTGAATACGAGCGCTTTGGGCGGATAGATCACCTTCGTCTCATACTGCTCATGAACAAATGCCGCAAGCGTCTTGAAGTAAGGCTGTTCCCATTCCTGTTTCAGCCATGGATACCATTCGTTATGTTTCATCAGCGTTTCCCCGCAGTCGTCGCAGTTGTTTTCGTGTCCTTCGTATCTTTCTTTTTATTGATATCAACACCACTCAGCCAGTCTGCGATATCCTCCGCAAACTGTTCATCAAATACCCCATCTTCATTCCGAAGATCATGTCCAATATCTTTGTAGCTTTTCATCGTGACATTGGATCCCTTCTGGGATTTCCAACTGTCATAGTCTTCCTTGAAGGAAACAATCTGATCTGCTTCGCCCTGCTGGATCAGAATCGGAATCGCAACATAGCGGGTATAGCGCAGAGCTCCCATACCCTGCCATTCCTTCCACCAGGATACCGGGTAGCCAGCCAGCTCTGATGTGTCCGCATCTTCCGTTTCCAGTGTTTCTGAAACAAGTTCTTTCGTTTCTTCATCCAGCCATGCGGCGCGGGCAAACAGCTGCGCCCCATCGGTTTCAAACGGCGCATTGATCAATACCAGTCCACCGGTAATCTCAAAGTGCTGCTGCACCAGGCCATAGCCAAGTGCACCGGCAGTTCCGTGTCCGATATAAACAATCTTCGATGCGTCGACCGGATACAATTCCAGCGAGTGGGCAATTGCCGCAAAGTCCTCACTGACAAACTGGGCAAAACGCCATCCAAAGACTGAAGTGATTACCGGATCTTCTGCCAGCCGCATATCAAAGCGCACGCTGGCAACTCCATGTTCCGCCAGCTGATGGGCCAGATCTTTGCGGAAGGTTTCATTCGATCCGGATTCATTCATTGGATCATCCAGCTCTTCCGGCATCAGAATTGCGATCGGCGCAGTTTCTTCTTCCATCGGCAGTGTCAGGATCCCATAAAGTGCCGGCGCATTCCCAACGGTAACAAGCATCTCACGCCAATCTTCCGTTTCTTCCGGTTCGACTGACTGCTGCGGACGCAGGCCGCACGCAAAGGCATTCAGCTCCATTGCCTCATTAACCGTAAAGACAGCTTCCAGCAGTCCCGAGGAGCTGTCCAGAAGAACAATCGCCCCAAACAGATCATCCCGTACATACGGATCTGTTTCCCGGATCGTATACGGCCCCGAAGCAGCAGTTTCGATCTTCTCCTGCAGCACAGCCGCACTAAACGCGCTGCGCTGGTCCTGCTGAAAGAGGGAAGACAATTCTTCCCAGCTGGCTGATGTAATTTTTTCTGCGACTTCCTCTGCCTTCTGCTTTAACGTACCATACGTTCTCTGGACGACTGGTTCCGTTTCCTCTGCCACATGCTGCACAGATCGCGCAGGTGCAGCAGACTGTTCCGGCTGCATCGTTGCGGAAGCGCAACCGGCAAGCAGAACGCCTGTCAGCAGGATTACAATTGACTTACGCAAGTGGTCCCTTTCTATTTCTGCGATGATTCAGATAAAACACGATAACCGCAAGGATGGCGGCTCCACCCGCAAATATCCCGGCAGCTGTGGAAGCTTTTTCATTCAGCGGATTATGATAGGTTGATTCCAGCCAGTTTTCATATCCCTCCGGTTGAAATGGCAGCGGCGCTTTTTCGTCATCTTCTGGTTCAGCGTCTGGTTCTTCATATCCACCATTCTTTCCAAGATATGCATTCAGGTCTGCCTGTACCAGATCAAACGGACGCTCGCCGTTTGTCAGCAGAACTTCATGGAAGTCCTTCAGCACAAATGATTTGCCCAGCGATTCTTCTGCGATCTCCCGCATCGTCATAAACCGCGCCAGACCAACGCCATATGGCAGAATCATGCCCGGATACTGAATTACATAGTCATACAGATCCGGCGCAGAATCCGGATTCAGCCCGATTGAATTCAGATATGTTTCAAGATCGCTCACATCCCAGCCAAGGCCATTTACGCCAAGATCCACTGCCGCATCTTCGATATAGCTTAATGCGGAATAGATCTTATGCAGTTTCACCGCCCCTTCACTGAGGCCGCTGATATCCCATGCGACCATCTGGCTGTACATTGCCCAGCCTTCGGAATACCCGATGAACCCAAGAAGCGAACGAACAGGTGAAGGCTTTGTGGCAAGATACCAGGTGTTCTGATACAGATGTCCAGGGAATCCTTCGTGGGCAAGCGTCTCGTAGAGATCGTTTTCATCGGAGACATTGTCTCCATTAATGCGAATCACATTATCACGATAGGAATCCACAGCCGGCGTCATGTAATAGGCAATGACCGAATCATTGGCTACGGAAGGATCCAGATAGGAATAGCGGTAGGTCACATCAGCGCTGGGTGGATAATCATCGAGATGCGTGCTCAGATATTCCAGCACTTCCTCCGGCGTTTTGGTCGGTACTGATTCGAGTTCATACGCCTCCTCTGCGGCAGGATCCGTCATGACGAGTGTAATGTAGTCATTGATCAGGTCTCTTAATACATCTGTACACAGGTCAAGCTGTAATTGAATGGAATCATTGGAAGAAGTCTTATAGCTGACCAGGGCGTTGTAGTAATCTGCTCCTCCATCCGCGTAGTTACATAAGCCTCCTTCATAGGTTCTGGATCCGCGCAGGTTCTCAAGTTCCCGGGCAGTTTTTTCATACGCCGGAATGATTTTATTCAGTACGAGTTCCCGGTTCTGTTTCTGATAGGCTTTAATCTCCTCATCACTCAGTCCGTCCAGTGCCGCAACATTTTCATCAAAGATCACAATCAGCTGATTGTCTTTCGTCTTGGCCGTAAAATTCGCAATGGATTCCAGTGTCCCATCCAGTGCCGCATCCGTCAGGAAAAAACCTTTTTCTGCCTGCCGTTTTGTCACATCAATCGCATCCGCCAGATAATTCGGCACATCTGCCAATACGGTCAGATAATCATCTACATCCTGTTTTTCGTAAAAGACAAACTCGGTAAAGTTGGTCAGAAGCTGATCATGAATTCCATCTCCAGGTCCGAAATAGCTGGCAACACCCGGATAGGAATTCAGCTGAGCAGCGTGCTCCAGATAAAACGACAGCGCATCGTAATCGTTCTTCTGAGTCGCGCTCAGACTGTCATAGTCAAACGCATGCAGGCGGGAGAGAATCTCGTTGTATTCATCCACCACATTCTGAAACGACTCCCAGCTGGCATCGCCCACCGTCAATTCCGGTTTCGTGATGCCATAAGCCTGATAATCACGCACCGCGTAGTGCAGTGTCAGATAGTCATCTTCGTTCAATTGCACAAACACTTCATCCAGAAATTTATCAAAATCCTTATCGGATTCTTCTGCCCGGACTGACACCGTACTGCCTAACAGTAATCCTGCACTCAGCACAGCCGCACAGAGACGTTTCATCATTTGCATCGGACACCTCCAACCAATCGAATCAATTATACAAAAAAGACGGGCTACTCGCCCACCTTTGAAATCGGTCTTGAAAGCACCAGCGTGGAACAGCGCGGTACATAGATTTCCGCCTGTTCACCTTCCTGCGGAAAGCCATTTTCATCCGCAATGACGCTGTACTCATGTTCAAAATGGAACCTGCGCTCATCCAGAGACGGATTGATAATGACACGGACGCCAGCGGACTGATGATGCCCGTCGTTATAGTCAATGTCATACAGAACAACGCCGCCTTCCACGATGGAGAAATGTACGTACTTTTCCACTAACGCAGCGGTATCCAGACGGAACGCTTTCCAGTTGCGGCGCAGCTGGATCATCCGCTGTGTATAGCGAACTATGTCATAGTTCAAAATCATGCGATCCCAGTTCATCTGATTGATCACATCACCGGCATTATAGGAGTTGGAATTATCCTGCTTGGTGCCGCAGAATTCCATACCCGCATGCAGAAACGGAATGCCCTGCGCCACCAGCGTAGCGGCAATCATCAGCTTCTGCCGTCTCAGACGCACTTCCCGCGGTTCCTCCCCGCAGCATGCATGCATCTTATCCCAGGCTGTCGCATTGTCGTGCGTTTCCAGGGCATTGATGCTTTGAACCGGTGAATCAAAGCGGCGGAAA
>JAFWJY010000160.1 GCA_017514525.1 Solobacterium sp.
AATTGGAACGGATGCCGGACGTTCTGCGGCCGAGTGTTTTTCCCTGCCAAAGGAAATATCTGCAGTATCCGCTTCTTTCACTGCAGGTTTTGCAGGTTCCGACGCATAGCTGGAATAAGACGGTTTGGAAACTTCTTTTGGAGATACTTCAACCGGTTCATCCGGATACGGTTTCCTCGGTGCGGGTTTTGGATCATTGCGTAAGGAACGCAGGATATCAAGATCTGTGTTGGCAGAATCTGCCACACCCTGACCGATGTTATACTCTTTTACTTCACGAATATAATCATCAATATATTCATTATTAAATGCCGTTGTATAGTTGGCATTATTCTTGAAGTAATCCTTGGAATAGCCATTCCCGGATGCGGTCTCACGCGATGGCATCTGAACGGGCTGTTCTTCCGGAGTATATGGTTTACTCTGATGGGAATGTACCGGTGCAGTAACCCGTTCCGGAGCAGTCGCTTCAGGCGCATCAAAATAAGCCGGAGCGATTTCGTTCAGCTTCTTTTTATATGGGTTCAGATCATTGGTACGGATATCAGCCTCAGAATCATTCTGAAGCGTCGCCCTGAGATCTCTGTATTTGTCAGTCCGAGAGTACTTCGCCATATCTTATAATTTTTCTCCAAACACGCATATTATAGCATGGTTTGTTTTACGGAATCCGTTATTTCCGCATGTTGGAGCGGAAAAGATGGCCTCATCTCTGAGACCATCTGACGAATCATTAACCCCTGCTGTCTTCGATCAGCTTCTTCGCCGCAAGATATGCCACTAATGCCATAAAGAATCCAGTTAATCCATACAATGTGAGGTTTCTATTATCCGATGTATTTGGTACATTGGAACGTCTTACAGTGTTATCCGGATAGAAGTTTCCACCTGCATCCAGATAATCAGCCTGACATGCCTTGGCGGCTTCATTCCATGCATAGTTGGATGGGCAACCTGCCATCTGGCATCTGACTACATTGTCTTTCTTAGGAGTTCCGTTACTGGAAGGTTTTGCCATAACCGTGAAGTCAGCAGGAACATCTTTTTGTACTCAGCGATGCAGAAGCGGTGAAATCCGTTTGTATAAGAGAATTGTGATCACACTGATTAATACAGATTTGATGATATTAAACGGCGTTGTCGCAAACAATACAAAGGTAAAGCGGTCTTTGATCATTGGTACAAGTTTAGTACCCATGCCAATTAATGCGTCCATTGGCATATGGTAGAAATAAGAATATGCCGGTAAGAGAACCAATGCATTTAATACAAGGCCGGTAATGATCATGCAGACGGAACTAACTGCCAATCCCTTTATCGCATTGGAACGTGTTTTATGTCTGCCATAGATGATTGCGGCAGGTACTGCAAAGGCACATCCGATTAAGAAGCTGGCGATTTCTCCGATAAAGGCAGTATCAGTTGCCTTAAATAAACATTTCAGGATAGTCTTGAGTGCTTCTATGGCGATCGCAGATGGCCATCCCAGCGCAAATCCACCGATCATAACAGCCACTTCACTGAAGTCCAGTTTGTAGAATGGCGGAATAAATGGCAGCGGGAAATCAAACAGCATTAATACAAATGCGATTGCGCCGAGAACGGCAATTTTGGCAAGTAAGCTTGTTGTGTTGTTCTTCATTCTGGTTTCTCCTTTTGCCCACAAAAAAGGGCTTTCTAGAAAAACCCCAAGGAAACCGATAAAAGATCATAACTCTTCCATCCAGACTGTACTGTCGCCACCGGAATTGCACCGGTTCAGGCATGAACGCCTCGCGGGGTTTACCGCCGGTCAGGAATTTCACCTTGCCCTGAGTTTTTTCAATTCTTATTATACGCAGGAAGAATGGAATGAAAAGAGATATGCACGCAAAGAAAAAGCCGGGAGTGACGCAATGTCACTTCCCGACGATTCCTGTGGTTATTCTTCGAAATCGTGATCTATGGAAACCCGTCCATTCGGAATACTTGTAATCCGGTTTCCATACTTCAGAATTGCTTTGCGAAGCTCAGGAGAAATCTTGAACTCCTTTCCTTTCCGGAACAGTACACGGATCGGGAACAGGAAGTCCAATGCCTTTTCGTAGTCGAAGGATCCCTCTTCCTCTTTCTCTGTTTCCTTCATGTTAAACAGATCAAATACGTTAAACGCAGAGTTGTTCTGCATGCCTTCCGGAAGTGTTCCGCCAGTCATACTGTTGACATGTTCCACCTTCTCGGTCTGGATATCAGTCAGTTTATCATTTTCAAAGAACGGTTTGAGGTTGTAGGCTTCTCCGCCGATCCGCTCTCTGGTAATACGGTAAATATCCAGTTTGCCATTGGCATTGATTGGAATTTCGTCTACGATCATAAACTGCGTTGGAAGATTATCTGCAGGAATCTTATGGTCTTTTACATAAACATCCACAAAAGCTTTGCGGATCGATTCAGCAGCGTTTTCCCCCTTATTGGCAGGTACGACATACAATACCGGAACCGTATCATGAATACGCTTTTCCATGACCGGTACAACCGCACAGAGGCTGATGGATGGATGTAAGGACATATTCTGATCTACAATGCCGGAATCAAACTTTCTGCCCTGGTTGTTCACAAAGTACTTGTCCGCACGTCCGGCAAAGGAAAGACTGCCGTCTTCATTTACCCGGACCAGGTCATTGGTGTTCAGGAAGTCTTTGCCATCAATCTTGGTGTACTCAAACAGCTTCTGTCCATCCAGTTCATTGCTGGAACGGGTATCGGAGTATCTGTAAAGCAGTCCGGTACGCGGGCCGTCTTTCAGGCGGTAGAATTTACCGTCTGTTTCATCCTTGATGCGGATATCTTCCGGTTTTTCGGCATATCCAATAATATCTTTGTCGTTATTTTTCGGGGCGAACATTGGCTTACCGCCAGCTTCCGACATGCCATAGGCAGCTGTTATATCGTACTTGTATCCATGGGCATGGAAGAAGTCACGATATACCTGCATTTTCTCCGGTGAAATATAACCGCCGGACATGCCAACAACCTTCAGAGACGACATATCAATGTTGTCCAGTTCCGGATTGTCCAGCCATTTGTCTACCATAAATCCGGTCGTAAGCAGGATGCTGATATTGTAGTAGTCAATGGCACGGATAAACTTCGGATGCATAAAGCCAAAGAATGTCAGTACCAGTGTATCCGCAGTGGAAAGCGATCCATGTACCTGGCCGGACAGTGCCATAATCGAGCTGAAGTCAAACAGCTGAATCACACGCAGCTGCTTGCCGTCATCCCTGCCTTCCAGAAAGGAATGGAAGCCACCTGGAATCATATTCAGTGAATCATTGAATACTTTATCCGTAAACGGCAGCATCTTTCTGGTTCCGTGTGTCGTACCGGAGGTATGCGTAATAAACGCAAGCCGTTCTCCTTTGGAGGTATCGTACTTGATCGGTTCCCTGCTGTATCGATCAAGAAGATCATTCAGGAATACCGATTCTTTCTTTGACTGCAGCAGATGATAGTTGTATTCGTTATAGATCATCTCTGCCGGTCCGATCGTAGGTCCGCCCATCAGGGAATGCATCAGGATAATATGGCGAAGGCCTAACTCTTCTTTGGCCTGTTTGAGCTGTTCCCAGATTTCCGGCGTCACCATGATGTCACTGATCACAAGATCTGTGATGTTTTCCTTTTCCAGCATAGTGCGCCACATACCGCCTGGCAGAAAATCCGGATAGGAAAACATGGATACTTCAGCACCGGTCATATTCAGCGCATACAGCGCAAACAGCGGTTCAGCCGTGATGGCGCTGGCCAGCGCTACACGGGAGCCCTGTTCCGAGCAGATATTGAGCGCAGAGAAAACACGGGCATACCGCTCCCATTCTTCAAACATCTGCGCATAGGTGTATTCCCGTGTGCAGTCAATCAGGGCAGTGCGGTTCAGATGTTCAGGGTCGACCAGGATACGTTCCTTGAGGTTGGACCATACTTTCTGAGCACCAATGGAGCCATCCTGGATCCGCTTGGCAAGCTTTTTCCGGTTCTTTTCTACTTCCGGATTCTTGCGCAGTCTGGTTCTGCGCTTATCTGCCTGTTCTTCAAAGAACGCAAGCATCTTATCCGTCCCTTCAATACTCTTGGGGTGTTCTGGATTGGTAATCGGGAAGATATGCTGAAGATCTTCATCCCCGAAGTACACCAGCTTGGATACCTTGCCTGCTTTTTTCAGGGCTTTATTGAAGCGAATGGAAAAATTGTTGAAGGTATCGCCGCAGCTTGTAAGCATAAATACCGGAGGAAGGTTTTTAATGATTTCCGGGTGCTCGATAAACATGAATTTGGTAAAACTTTCATCATACCGCTTGTCACCGTAGATCTGATCCTGCAGTACTTTATTGGTATAAAACATGCCGGTAATAAAGCCGACAGCCGCATAAACCATACGGGAAGGCTTGTAGCCGATTGCCTTTTGTAGCTTCTCGGATTCATGCATTGCCGATACATACGCGGCAAGATATGCCCCGGCACTGTCTGCCACCAGGAAGATACGGCTGAAATCCACATCATAATCAACCAGCTTCGTACCGACAAAATCCATGCCGGCGCAGACATCATCCAGCTGCTGGCAGATGTTCGCTCTTGGCGCAAGCCGGTATTCCAGCGAGAATACCAGATAACCGCGATGCGCCAGGAAGCGGCAGTATGGCCGGTTCAGGCCACGGTCTCCCATAAAGAGGCCGCCGCCATGAATCACAACAATGACTGGAAGTTCGGTTCCCTTTTCGGTTTCCGGCTTAAAGATATCCATTGCCAGCGCAACTTCATCCCGGTTGACATAGGCAACATTCAACGTTTCTGTTACATCGTCGTACTTCACCGGTTCCGATGCCCCAAAGGCGTTCATCATCTTTTTCAGATCAAAGCTCTGCGTCCGCTCCAGCATGGCACGCATCAGTTCCCGTGTAATCACATCTCCAATTCCATTTTTCATACGCAATCTCCCGGAATTATTCTTTGTTTGACTTTGGCATTGCCGCAAATACAACGTCCAATACCTTCTGCAGTTTTTCCAGGTTTTCAGGAGTCATATCCATCTCCATGACCTTTTTGAGCAGTTCCGGTGAAACATTCAGATTGCCAAGTTGGAATCCTTCCGGAGCAGCTTTTTCTTCGTTTGGCTGTTCTTCCGGCATATTCTGGCTCATCCAGTTCATTGCGCCAGCCATCAGCTGCATCGGCATCGTCCACATAAACTGCATCATCTGCAGGTGCATCATGAATGCCTGCTGCATCAGTAACATGGGATTCATATCCTCGTTTTCTGCAGCCGTATCATCATCGCTGCCTGCGTCCATTACGCCCATCAGTGAGGCGAATGGATTCTGTTGATCATTAAAGAAATCTGTCATAGTACGAAATCTCCTTCTTATTTCACTGCCTGCAATATGAGTTGAAACAGATCGTTCCAATCTGCAGTTTTGTGCTGTACTGCTGGTGGATTGAATACTTCATAGATCCCAAGTGCGGACCCTCTCCCCATGCCTTCCGGCAGCGTACCGCCGGTATTGGAAGTTACTTCCTCCGTCAGTTTCATCTTGATATCCGTCAGTTTTCCCTGTTTCATTACCGGCATAATGTTATAGGCATTACCCTTAAGACGTTCACGCGTTATGCGGTAGACATCAATCTTGCCATTGGAAATGCAGGGAATCTCATTTACCAGGATCAATTGGGACGGAAGATTGGAGCGTTTGCTTAAACCGCCAATGATATATACGTCGTTTAATGCCTGGCGTACACGTTCCAGGCCATGGTTTGTTTCATCCGGTACGACATACAGCACCGGAACCGTATCGTGAATCCGCTTGTCCAGAACCGGTACGATAGCGCACTGATGAATGCCGGGATGCTTTGCAAGCTCAGTTTCAACGATACCGGCTTCAAAGCGTACGCCTTCGTTGTTCACAAAGAAGCGGTCTGCCCGCCCTGCATAGGAGAAACTTCCATCTCTGTTTACACGGACCAGATCATTCGTGCAGATGAAGTTGCGGCCGTCGATCACGGTATATTCAAACAGCACTTCTCCATCCAGTTCATTTTTACAGAGGGAATCTGATGCGATATACATAACCCCTGTCCGGACACCGTCTTCCACTTTATAGAATTTCTGATCCGTTTCATCCTGAATACGGAAGTTTTCCGGCGGTACCGGATAGCCAAGGATGTCTTCCATGGAATCTGCGGAAAGCCGAATCCGAGCCCCTCCGGTTTCCGACATGCCATAGCCCCGCAGGATACCGCCCTGATAGCCGTGTTTTCTTAAGAAATCGCGATACTTCTTCAGTTTCTCGGATGGCAGATACGATCCGCCGCAGGAGAATACCTTCAGGGAAGAAAAATCAATTTCATCGATATCGGTGCGCTGAAGCCAGCTGTCGATCATAAACCCGGAGGTAAACAGAACATTGATTTTATAATACTCTACCGCCCGGATAAACT